>JAJCXL010000244.1 GCA_029263435.1 Acidobacteriota bacterium
GCGATCATTGATCGCTTGAATTCCGGTCTGCATTTTTTTCCACGGCTGACGGGCGCTCCGGACGGAGCCGCCCCGGTCTCGAATCTCGACGGATTATAGCAAAAAAGCGCAATGATCCCCCTAAGCCACTGAAGACGGTGACGTTGTAGGAATCTCGAGCGCCGTCGCCGGACGCTCCCAGAAACTTAGAAGCGGATGCCGATCCCTATCGAAAGCTCCACGTTGTGCACGCGCGCTTCGGAGCTGGATAGTCCGAATAGCGGTCCGAGTGAGTTGAGTCCCAGATCGCCGAAGCCGACGGTCGTCACGTGGTCTCGGATGTCGACCCTCAGCGCGAGTCGCTCCGCTTCGATCTTCAAACCGCCACCGATATTCCAGCCGAACTTCGAGCTACTCGCGTTGAAGAGGTTGGACACATCGAAGTCGAGGTAGTGCAATCCCCCGCCAACGGTCACGAACGGCGCGACCGGTCCCGGAAGAAGGATCAACAAGACGTTCGCTTCCGTATAGAGGATGCTCGTATTGGAATCGATGGCGCCGTCGAAAGCGCCGCCGACCAAGCCTGACGGCGTGTACGCCACGCTGCCTTCGATACCGAACGGAAAGCCGTAAGAGCCAACGCGTAGTCCGAACAACGGGCTGTTCTTGAGAGCGGTCTGGAGATCGAGGTTGCCGTCGGTCAACACGTTGAGGTTGCCGCCGATATTGACTCCTCCGACGAAGAGCACGGCGCCCTCCGCTTGGACTTGCCTCGCCCCTAGACCCGAGAGCACGACGAACATCACAGCAATCCATTGCTTTCGCATGAAACCTCCAGTTGTAGTTGTGAGCGCGCGGCGCGTTGGCGGGACTATAGCCTGAAACTCGGGCTATCACCTAACCTTCGCCCACCTTCGTCTCAAAAGAAACCGTTCGGGCTGCTAGAATGCCGCCGATGAGACTCTCGGTCGGTCTGACGGTGGCACTCGTGGCGCTCGGACGAAATCTGATGCGCAGCGTCTTGGCAATGGTCGGTCTCGTGATTGGCGTGGCCGCCGTACTCACGATGGTAGCGCTCGGGCGCGGCGCCAGCGAGTCCGTCTCCGAAGAGGTGAGCTCCGCCGGTACCAATCGCATCTTCGTCCGCGCCGGGAACTACACCCGCGGCGGAGACGCGGTCAACATCCCGTCCGGCTACGGCAAAGCGACCTCCTTGACGCCCGCGGACGCGGAGGCGTTGTCTCGGGTAGACGGCGTCGAGTTCCAGACACCTGAGGTCGACGACAGGGCCCGGCTATCCGCGGGTACGTCCGAGTTTTTCGCTTCCGTTCTGGGCTGCGGGCCGGAGGTGATCGACGTCTATGAGCTCGAGCTCGCCGCCGGCCGCTCCTTCGGCCCCACGGAGACTTCCGCATCCGTCGTGGTCTTGGGAAGCGCCGTAAAAGACGCTCTGTTTGCCGACGACGCGGATCCGCTCGGGGCAAACGTCGAGCTCGAAGGCCAAACCTTCACCGTCATAGGCGTGCTCTCCCCGAAAGACACGACCTTCGACGAGCGGGTTCTCATGCCCGTCACCACCGTTCAGGCCATTGTCGGTATCGACTATCTCCACGGGGTCACCCTGGCCACCGAGAAGGCCGGCGATGCATCGACGATCTCCGAGGCCTTGCGAACGATGCTCCGCGAACGACACGGGCTCGATGCTCCGGAGCGCGAGGAAGACCGTCCTCAAGCAACGGGAGACTTCGCCATGCAGATGGATGGAGCCATGCCCGACGACTTCACGGTGGAGACCCAAGCCGCCAAAGCGCTCACGAAAGGCCTCTACACGACCGCGGCGGCTTTCGTGCTCGCGAGCATGCCCCGGATCGACGAAGTCAGCTCCGAGGAGATGGTCAACACCCTGACCCGCGCGAACGGCACGATGACTCTCCTGCTCGCCGGGATCGCGGCCGTATCCCTCGTCGTCGGCGGGATCGGGATCATGAACATCATGTTGCTCGCGGTGACGGAACGAACGATGGAGGTCGGTCTTCGCATGTCCGTCGGTGCGAGACGCCGAGACGTGCTGAGCCAGTTCTTGATGGAAGCGGTCTTGCTGAGCTTTCTCGGAGGGCTCGTCGGCATCGGCTTCGGCTATTTGTCGGCCGGGGTGCTCACCCAATTTCTGGGTTGGCCTACCTTCGTTTCGACTCAGGCGGTGTTACTCGCGTTCGGGCTCGCGGTCGCCGTCGGCGTCGTCTTTGGCTACTACCCCGCGCTGCGAGCGTCCCGGCTCGACCCGATCAACGCGCTGCGCTACGAGTAGTCGACCCATGACGCGCGTTCACGCCGCGACGCGCTACGTCGTGCCGCTTCGCGAGGGAGGCTCCCTTCCCGCAGTCATCGACACGGATGATGGCGGACTCTTCGTCGTCAAGTTCAGAGGTGCCGGCCAAGGCGCCAGAGCACTCATCGCGGAGCTCATCGTCGCCGAGCTCGCTCGAACGCTTGCGCTCCCCGTGCCGGAGGTTGCACTCGTCGATCTGGATGCCGCGTTCGGACGGACCGAGCCCGATCCCGAGATCCAGGACATCCTCAAAGGCAGCCGTGGCTTGAACGTCGGCATGCGTTACCTGGAAGGCGCGTTCAACTTCGATCCACTAAAGGACGACGTCGAACCCGACCTGGCCGCCAAAATCATCTGGCTCGACGCCCTCGTCACGAATGTCGACCGCACCGCAAAGAATCCGAACCTGATGTGGCACCACGACAGCCTGTGGCTCATCGACCATGGGGCCGCGCTCTACTTTCACCACGCTTGGCCGTCGGTGAGCGACGAGTCGAAGACCCGACCGTTTGCCCAGATCGAAGATCACGTTTTGCTGGGAACAGCTTCCGACGTGACATCCGTGGACGAGGAGATGGCGGCGCGTCTGACCCGAGACCGGTGGCAGCCGGTGCTCGACGCGCTACCGGACGAGCTGTTGATGGACTCCCCGGCCGGCGTGACTCCACCCTTCGAGAGTGCTGAGGACAACCGGAACGCCTATGCCAGCTATTTTTCGGCGCGCCTCGCAGAGCCACGCGCTTTCGTCGCGGGCGCAGCGGAAACGCAAGCTCGCGCACGCCTTGGAGCGTCACCGGGAAAGAAAGGCTACCGCCGATGAGCTCCGGCGAAAAGGCACCGTGGATCGACTACGAGTGGGCTGCGATTCGGGTGGTGCCGCGCGTGCACAAAGAGGAGTTCGCGAATGTGGGCGTCGTGCTGCACGCGCGACAAGCGTCTTTTTTAAAAGCACGGCTAGGCGCGACGTGGCGCGAGCACGCGTCGGCCATCGCTCCCGAGCTCGATCTCTCGCGTGTGGCCCTTCACCTAGACAGCTATGCGGCGATCGCAGCCGGTGACGACGACGCCGGCCCCATCGCGTTGCTGCCCCCCTCCGAACGATTTCATTGGCTCACCCAGCCGCGCTCCGGCATCCTCCAGACGTCGCCGCGACACCCGGGTCGGACTCGCGACCTAAAAGCCGAGCTGGCCCGCTTGCTCGTCGAGCAGTGCGAGCCCTGAACGAGCTCGCTCGTGTCAATGCATCGAGTGCGGATCGGCTGTCGGGTCGATCGGCTCCGCGATGAACGGCACGTCGATCTCGTAAGGGCCTTCCTTTTCGTTCGCGAAGCTCACGATGGCACGCGCTTCAGGGTCATCGACCGCGGCTCCGGCAGCCACCCAGCTTTCGCCGTATTCATCGATGGTGAGCGTCAGCACTTCGGCTTCGGCACCGGCACGAAGGATCGTGACCCTAACGCCCGTCGCTACGGCTGCGGGAAGCTCGAGCCGCGCGGCATCGCTGAAATAGACTCGGTGCGCCCCGGCGGGATCGAGCACGACCTCGAAATGTAAATCCCCGTGCATCCACACCGTGCCGCCGTTCTTGGCGGAGTGGTCGCCGTGCTCCATCATCGTGTTCACGCCAGGCACTTCGACGACAGGGGTCGAATCCGCTGCCGGCTCTTCTCCGCCGCACGCGATCAACGCGCTCAGCACCACCCCTCCCCACTCAACTCTCATCGTGACCATTCCACCATGCCTCAATCAAATCGTCGAAATCTTCACCGTCATCGCGATAAGTATAGGCGACGACGAAGCTACGATACCTGTCGACGAACCGCAAGAACGCCCACGGGTCCGGCATGAGCGCATGGGTCTCGAGCCACATCGCCGCCCCGACACGGTCGAGATCGCGGTCGAGGTAGCGCCTGGCCCCTTCGACCGATATCTGATCCCACTCGCGATTCGGATCGAGCTCTTCCGGGAAAGCCTTCGCAAAGCCCGCGCGGGCGAGCCGCTCCATCAGAAACGCGCGAGGGCTGGGAAGCGTCACCACGAGATACTCCCCCCATCCGCGCCCGACGAGGCGCGCTTCGGTGGCGACTGAGATCGCGTGGTGCCCGAGGTAGCTTTCGTGACACACCGCTTCGAGCAGCTGGGATTTCGTCCACCGCACATCCCGATTGATCTGAACGACACTTTCGTAGCCACCGAGGTAATGGTGATAAGCGGACCATACCTTTCCGTGCACGTACTCAACGGTGACGGACTCTTCGTCGGGGAGCTCGAAGACGTCTTGGCCGCGTTTTCGGCACTCGGCCAAGGCGAGACGTACTTCGGCGTCGAGGCCATCGCGAGAGAGAAACTCCATCGCGGTAGAGTCGGTCGATGACGTCGCTATCGGAGCACGACCCCCCTCGATGCGAGGCGGCGCAACGACGCCGTACAGAGCGAGAAGCTCGTCGTCGAACCTGAGTGGCTCGCCTTTCAACGTCTCTGCGAAGCGTCCGAGCGCTCGTAGCTCGGCTGAGAGACGTTGCGCGCGGGCGGAAGGCGCGGTCTCGATACCGGCGAGGAGTGTTCTTGCAGACGATTCGATCTCGGCAAGCGACAGAGAAGGGCCCGTCGGCCGGTCGGGGCTGAGATAGGCGTCTACATAGCCCGCGTGGTGTCGATCCAGGGCGAGGGCAAGCGCTACATATCCTTCCGCCGCCACTTCGACCGGGCGAGGCGAGGTGGAGCAACAGCAAGAGGCGGCCAAAATCCACAAAGGCAAGACACGCATCCCGCCGAGACGCTAGCACCGCCGCGAGCGGTGGTCAAAGTAGCCAAGTGACCGCACAATGCGATAGCCTCGCGCGGTCTTGTTCTTGAACCACGGATAATTTTCGAGGAGGCTTCTATGAAGTCCTATTGGGCAATCGTTGCCACGATCTCAATTCTTGTCGGGTGCCAAAGCCCCGACGCGCAGACGCCGCAGACGGCGGAGACGACCCCCGGAGCAGCGCTCGGCATCCGCGCTACCGCCGATGAAGAGATCTCACCCGATCTCAGTCGGGTCCCGGAGGACTTGAAGAAGGTCTTCGACCACATCGACGCGAACATCGACCAGCACGTCGGAAACCTGCAACGTTGGGTGCAGCAGCCGTCGATCTCGAACTCCGGCGAAGGCATTCCGGAATCCGCCCAGATGGTGCAAGGCTTCTTCGAGCAGCTCGGCTGCCAGGAATCTCGCGTCTATGACGTCCCGATGACCGAGTGGGGTCAGCCGGGAAACCCGGTCGTCTACGCGAAGTGCGACGAGGGCGCGGAGAAGACCCTCCTCATCTATTGGATGTACGACACGATGCCCGTCACGCAGCCCGACGCGTGGGTATCGCCGCCATTCGAGGCCCGGCTCCAAGAATACCCCCCGTTCAAGAAGGTTCTCATCGGCCGGGGCGCGACGAACTCCAAGGGACCGCAAATGGTCCAGTGGAACGCGTTCATGGCCGTCCGTGAAGCGATCGGTACGCTGCCGGTCAATCTGGTCATCGTGGCCGAAGGAGACGAGGAGCGCATGTCGATTGGCCTGCGCCAGTTCGTCCGCGAGAACCCGGAGCTGTTCGATGACGTCGACGCGATGTATCGCTTCGGCGGTCAAGGACGAAGCGGCGGCGGCGGCATTTCAGGCGGCTCCGAAGGCTGCGTCTACATCGAGCTCACGACCAGCGGCGAGCGCTGGGGACGTGGTCCCCTCGCGTCGAACATTCATGGCGCTCACAAACGCTCGACCGACGCACCGGCGTGGCGTCATATCAAGATGCTGAGCACGCTCGTCAGCGAGGACGGCAACACCGTGCTCGTCGACGGCTTTTACGACGACGCGCTCCCGCTGACGGCCAAGGAGCTCGCAAGGCTCGAGAAATCCGCAGCCAATATCGACATGAAGATCGCGGCCGAGAACGTCGGCGTCGCTCGGTTCATTGAAGACGATCCTCTCGAGCACCTCAAGCGGGCCCGCTACGGCATCTCCTTGAACCTGGACGGCATCTGGGGCGGCAACATGTATCCCGCGGGGGCCGGTGCGATCTTGCCGAACAAGATCACCTCGAAGCACAACTTTCGCTACGTCCCGAACATGGACGGCCTCGAGATGACGAAGAAGGTCCGCGCCCATCTCGACAAGCACGGCTACGAAGACGTCGAGATGACCGTCATCGGCGATGTGCCGTGGTCGAAGATGAGCTACGACAACGACGCCGCGAAAGCGTTGATGACGACGTATGACATCTTCGGCATTCCCTATGGTGAGCCGCCGGATGAGAAGTCGATCTTGGGCCCCTATTGGCCGGCCTACCTCTTCGTGAACGACGCGGTGAGCCCGATCAGCATTCCCATCGTCGGAGGTGCCGCGGGGCATGGCGGCGGGGCGCACGCGGCGAACGAGTTCTGGGTCATCGAAGGCGCAGGCAAAGTCTACGGGATGGCGGGCGCCGAGAAATCGGTCGCGACGTTCTTGTGGGCTTATAGCGGAAAGCTCGGAGAGCTGAAGCCGGCGATGACGGGAAACTAGCTTGGTCCGGATCGAAGACCTCACGAAGACCTATCTGATCGGCGAAGTTCGAGTCGAAGCCCTTCGCGGTGTGTCCTTGTCCATCGCGAAGGGTGACTTCGTTGCCGTCGTGGGCTCGTCGGGCTCGGGGAAATCCACCCTCATGCACATCTTGGGCTGCTTGGATCGGCCGACCTCCGGCAAGTTCTACTTCGCGGGGCGGGACGTCTCGGAGCTGTCGGCCGACGACCAAGCGCTCATCCGCAACGAGCAGATCGGCTTCGTGTTCCAAAGCTTCAACCTATTGCCTCGCACCCCCGCGGTCGAGAACGTCGAGCTGCCATTGCTCTACACGAAACAACGACTGTCCCGCGCGGAGCGGCGCAGCCGGGCGGTCGCCGCACTCGAACAGGTCGGGCTTTCCGATCGCGCGGATCATCAACCGAATCAGCTCTCCGGCGGACAACAGCAGCGGGTCGCCATCGCGCGCGCCTTGATGAACGAGCCCGACATATTGCTGGCCGACGAGCCCACCGGCAATCTCGATAGTCGCACCAGCGTCGATATCATGGAGACGTTTCAAGCCCTCAACGCCGAACGAGGCATCACCATCGTCATCATCACTCACGAACGCGTGATTGCCGAGTACGCCAGTCGGGTGATCGAGCTCGCGGATGGTCAGATCCTCAGCGACAGCTCGCGCCAAACCGCCGAGGTACCCATGTCATGACCGAACCCGTCGCGTTGGAGATCGCCGTTCAGGCTCTACGCCGCTACCCTCTCCGCACCGCCCTCGCGCTCGTAGGACTCGCGATAGGCGTCGGTGCGGTGCTCGTTACCATCGCGCTGGGGACCGGAGCGCAAAGCGCGATTCGCGACCAAGTACGCGCGGCGGGACTCAACGTCATTCTCGTCAAGGCCGGCAACTACCGGACCAAAGGAGAAGGCGGTGGCGATCCCGTTGCTCCGCACGGGTTCTTACACGACCTGCGTGAGCTGATCGCTCCTACCGCTCACGCCCATCCGGAAAACGATCCGATGGAGAAGCACGACCACCCGACCGCGGCCGAGCGACTGGGCGACTCGGAGGCGGGTCTCGGGGGCGCGGCGACGCTCACTCAGGAGGATGCCGACGCCATCGCTCGAATCCCCGGCGTCGCCAATGTGGCGTCCGGCGTTCACGAGAACATCAAGATCTTCGCGGGCGACCAACGATGGTTCACGAGACTTCACGGGACCGACGTCGATCTCCCTCTCGTACGTCGCGCCCACACGCTCGTCACCGGTCGATTCTTCAATGAGCGTGAGCTCGACCGCGCCGAGCGGGTCGCGGTCTTGGGAAGCGTCGTCCGGCAAAAGCTGTTCGGCGATGACGTCGATCCGGTCGGTGAAGAGGTTACGCTCTGGAGTCAGACCTTCCGTGTGATCGGCGTGACGGCGAGCACGAACTGGATGACACCCGGCTCCCCCGGCGATGACGAGTTCGACGCGGTCTACGTCCCCTTCACGACCATTCACGCGATGCTAAACGTCACCAATCTCAACACCATCACGGTCACGACCGAGTCGTCGGGAGCGGTGACGGAAGTCAGAAGCGCTATCTCCGATGTGCTCCGACAACGACATGCGATCCCGGACACCGCACCGGATGATTTCACCGTTTCGACCCAAGCCACTGAGATTCTCGCCAAAGGGTTGCACCCGAACGTCGCTAGAGTTCTCGTGGGGAACTTGCCCAATCTCGAGAAAGTCACTCTGCAGGAGCTCTCCACGACGCTCGAACGCGCGGGGCGGACGATGAAAGCTTTGCTCGCAGCTATTGCCGCGGTCTCCCTGGTCGTGGGAGGCATCGGTATCACGAACATCATGCTGCTCTCCGTCACCGAGCGCACTCGCGAGATCGGGCTTCGGATGTCGGTCGGCGCACGCGGGAAGGACGTGTCCGCTCAGTTCTTCGTCGAAGCGTTGACGCTAGCACTCACCGGCGGCATCGTCGGGGTCGTGCTGGGCGTCGCGGTCTCCGCCATCTTGACGGCTGCGTTCGGCTGGTCGACCGAGGTCTCGTTCGGCGCGATCGTGGCAGCGTTCGCAGTGGCCGTCGCGATCGGGGTCGTGTCAGGATTTCTGCCCGCCCGGCGGGCCGCTGCGCTGAACCCGATCGACGCGCTTCGCTACGAGTGAGCGAGCCACTCCTCGACGCTGCGGCAGCGGTCGAGACCGACGTGCTCGAACTCCTGGTTCTCGGTGGGTGATTTCACGCCCACCGCTCTCAAAGCTTGGTTGATGGAGCCCGCACCGTCGAGCGGCCCGAGAGCGATTTGACCCAACCGCCACACGCCCGCGCGCTCGAAGCCCTCACCACCGAAATACTCGGTCTCGACGAAAGCGATCGGAGAGCCCACCGACATTACTTTCACCCAAGCTTCCACTCCCCCGGCTAAGAACTCGAACGCGCCGCCGACACTCGGTGCCGGGGCCGCCGAGCCGCTTCGAATCACTTCCGCGAGCAGGGCCTCGCCCAGAGGGATCATGGAAACACCGCCCCGGAGCTCGATCCGATGCGCAGACTGATAGATCGGGATTTCCAGAGCCATAGCGGTCGTATTACCGACGAGCGCGCAAAGAGAATACATGGGTCCATCCCGGGCGTTTGAGACCGCTCAGTCTAGTCCCGACAAACGCCGACCCGCAACCGGATGTCGCCCCTCCGGCTTGCGCAAGCACTCTATTTTGTGATACTTCCAATGGGGAATTTCCAAGAGATCCAGCGCTTCCGGCGCGGATACTCTTGCCGTCAAACTAGGGGATCGTCAATGGCAGAGACAGAAATCCAGGAAGAAATCGACAACAGTTTTTCGAGACGCAATTTCATCAAAGGCGTCATCGCATCAGGCGCCGCGACCTACTCCGCCGGTTACATGATGCGGAGCTCGACCGCACACGCTCAAGGAGCCGCGGGCTCGGCCGAGCGACTGGTCACGCTTAGCGTGAACGGACAAGAACGCCGGGTCGATGTCTTGAAGCAAGAGACGCTCGCGACGACCCTGCGCTACAAGCTGGGTCTTACCGGGACGAAGATGGGCTGCGATCGCGCGGAATGCGGTAGCTGCACGGTCTTATTGGACGGCACCACGCACTATTCTTGCTCGGTCCTGACGCACACCGTTCGCGGCCGGGCAGTGACGACGATCGAGGGCCTCGCGGCCGAGGACGGCACGTTGCATCCGGTGCAGCAGGCCGTCGTGGATGGCGCGGGATTCCAGTGCGCGTTCTGCGCACCCGGTTTCATCATGAGCATGGTGTCGATGGTGGATAAGAACCAGAGCCCAACTCGTGTCGAAGCTGCCCAGGCGCTCTCGGGCAACCTGTGCCGATGTTGCGACTACGACAAAATTCTCGACTGCGCGTTGAGCGCGGCCGACTACTCACGGAGGGGTTGACGTGGCTAACGGAAAACTGTTCGGAACCGACTACATTCCACCCGACCTCGTCGCGAAGATGACGGGAAAGGCCAAGTATGCCGAGGACTTCCGCGCCGAAGGCATGCTCTTCGCGAAGCTCCTCATGAGCCCGATGCCGCACGCGCGGGTGCGAAAGCTAGACACGAGCGCCGCCGAGCGGATGGAAGGTGTCCACGCGATCCTCACCGCCGACGACCTCCCGGAGACCGACGACCTCGTCGGAAGCGATCGCGCCCTCACCATGGAGCCCATGTACCAGGGCGAGCCGATCCTAGCCGTCGCCGCCGTCGACGAGCCCACCGCGGCTCTGGCCATTGAAGCTATCAAAGTCGATTACGAGCCACTGCCTTTCGTCATCGATCCGCTCGAAAGCCTTCGTCCCGGCGGGCCGAACGCCAGAGTCGGTGGCAACACCGTCAAAGACCGCACCGAAGTCGCCGAGATCAAATGGACGGCGGCCGACTTCGAAGAGGCCGGCGCCATGATGCCGATGGGACAACCCGAGGAGGAGTTCGAGCTCGGCGATGTCGCCAAAGGCTTCGAGGAAGCCGATTTCATCTTGGACGAGACGATGTACCACCAGTCTCAGACCCATCACCCTCTCGAGCCCAGAAGCTGCATGGCTTACTGGCAAAACGACAAGCTCTACATCCATCCATCGACCCAGAGCACCCAGCGCACCGCTCCAGGCGTCGCACGCCAAGTCGGCATCGATCCGACCCAGGTCGTGCTCATCGCCGAGTACTGCGGCGGCGGGTTCGGTAGCAAGATCGGCGGCACGGTCAACATGGCGATCGCGGCTCTCTTGTCGAAGAAAGCCGGCCGGCCGGTCATGCACCGGGTGAGCCGTGCCGAGGAAAACGCTTACGGGCGCGCACGGCCCGGCTTTCAAGGTCGAGCGAAGATCGGATTCAAGAAGGACGGACGGATCACGGCGTTCGACCTGTACATCATCCAGGACAATGGCGCGTACGGCCGGTCAGGAGACTTCACGAGTGCGAGCCGCTGCGTCTCGCTCAACTACACTCCGCTCAACATGCGCTTTCGCGGTATATCGGTCTTGACCAACACACCGACCCGAGCGGCACAACGCGCCCCGGGCGGCGTCCAGATCACTGCGATGGTCGAGCCCATCATCGACAAGGCCGCAAAAGAGCTCAACCTCGATCGCATCGCGATCCGCAGGATCAACGCGCCGGATAACGACACCATCTACGGCTCCAATCAACATGGAGTCACATCCGCTTACGTTCGAGAGACCCTCGACAAGGCGGCCGAGATGGTCAACTGGGAAGAGTTCAAAAAAGCGAGCGGCCGGGAGAACGGTAACAAAGTCACGGGCGTCGGCGTCGCTTTGTCGTCCTATGTGGCGGGGAGCCGCGGCTTCGACGGTCTCATGGTCCTCAAGCCGGACGGCAAGCTCTACGTCCACCAAGGCATCGGAAACCTCGGTACCCACTCCGTGTTCGGCACCGCGCGGGTC
>JAJCXL010000245.1 GCA_029263435.1 Acidobacteriota bacterium
CTCGAGCTCGCGAGGCGTCTACCGCATCTGCGCTACGGTGGGGAGGTCGTCGTGCAACGGATCCTACCTACGGACGTGCGGCCCCAGCCACGCTAGTCCATACGATCTCGAGGGCGGGTAGGGGTTTTACCGTATGTTGTCGCTAGCGGCTCACCTATAGAATCCGAATCCTACGTCGAGTCGGCAAAACCGACGATAGGAGGAGCGTTCATGAGTGAGTATCACGAGCCCGCCGAAGAGCTGAGCGACGAGTGTCGCGACTTTCATCGTGCTTTGGCCAGCCTAAAAGAAGAAATCGAGGCCGTCGATTGGTATCACCAGCGGGTGAGCCGGTGTAAGGATCCGAGCTTGAAAAAGATCCTTGCCCACAACCGCGACGAAGAGGTCGAGCACGCCTGTATGACCCTCGAGTGGCTGCGCCGGAACATGCCGGCGTGGCAGGAGAACTTGAGCACTTATCTGTTTACCGAGACGGAGGTCGTTCATATCGAGGACGACGCGGGCAAGGGGGGCGAAAGCGATCGCTCCGGCTTGTCGATTGGCAGTCTGAAATCGGAGGTACAAGAGTGAGTTTCCTGAAGCGTGACCAAGCACCCATCCTCGCATCGGCATGGAAAGAGATCGACGAAGCGGCCTCTCGTACGTTGACGACCCATCTGAAGGGCCGTCGGATTGTCGACGTGAGCGCGCCGCTCGGCTGGGAGGCTAGCTCCGTCGGGGTGGGCCGGCTGGATATCATCGAGGATAAAGGCTTTGACCTGGAGTACGGTGTCCGTCGGGTCCAACCCCTCGTCGAGATGAGAGCTCGGTTCGAGCTCGAAGTGTGGGAGCTCGATAATGCTGCCCGAGGTGCTATGGACATCGACCTGGACGCGGTCGAGAAGGCCTGCCGTGCGGCCGCCAATTTCGAAGACTCTGCGATCTTCAGCGGTCTCGAGAGTGAGGCGGCCCGGATTCGAGGCCTTAGAGGCGACCTCTTTCATGACGCCGTCGATTTCGAGCTGGACCCCAACGACTTGCTGAACGCGGTGTCTCAGGCAATCCTGAGTCTTCAACATAGCGGGATCGAAGGGCCCTACGCCCTCGTTCTCGACGGTGAGACGTTTCGTTTCGCCGCGAGCGCGAGCGGATATCCGCTCATGAAGAGACTTCGTTCGCTCCTCGACGGGCCCGTCGTCGAAAGTGAGCAAGCCCAAGGTGCCATCCTCGCATCGCTGCGAGGAGGCGACTTCGTTCTCACATTGGGGCACGATTTCGCGATCGGATTCGAGCACCACGAGCCCCCGAAGGTTCAGTTGTTCCTGACGGAGTCCTTCACGTTTCAAGTTCTCGAGCCCAAGGCTCTCGTCGCGCTAAACCGAAAGGCTTAGCGCGACCGAGAGTGGTGGATCAAGAGGCTGTCCTCTTGGCCTCGCCATTGTTGGGTTCCGCCGGGGCCATCGACAGCTGGGACAGATCTTCGACCAAGCTGGACTCAGCTTCTCCGAGCTTCAGAGTCCGGATGGGAAAGGGGATGTCGATGCCCTCGGCGTCAAAAGCCTTCTTGATGGCGACGACTCCTTCGTGGACCGCCGCCGGGTAGGGCTTGTCCCCAGGAGAAGGGATCCAGTACCGAACCTTGAGGTCGATGGAGCTGCCTCCAAAGGCACTCGCGACGACCTCGACATCCTTGTCTTCGGCGAGAAAGTCGAACTTCGCGATCCCGTCCTTCACCACTTGACTCGCCTTTTCGATGTCGTCGTCGTAGGAGATGCCGACTTCGATCTCCACCCGGCGAAGCCCCGTCGTGTGGTAGTTGATGAGGGGATGGGTCAGGACCTCTTTATTGGGTACGATGACTCGCTGACCTGCAAAGGTCTCGATGATGGTATTTCTCAAGTTCAGTTGCTTGACGGTACCCTGATGGCCGTTGGTCTCTATCACGTCTCCAATCGCGAATGGATGACGCACGCCCATGGTGACGCCGGCAATGAAGTTGGCGGCGATGTCTTGAAAAGCGAAACCGAGAGCGATTCCGATAACACCCGCACCGGCTAGCAACGAGGTCACGGTTTTGTCGAGGCCCAAAATCCCCAGAGCGATGAACAATCCTATGAGCATGAGCGCGACACGGCTCACGCTGCGGCTGAGCCGAGTGATGGCGTCGGAGTCGCTCATCTTGAGAATCGCCTTGCCCACGAGCCTGGAAATGGGGCCGGCGAGAATTGAGAACGCGCTCACGACCGCGAAGGCCGCCAAGAAGTTGGGGAGGGATGACGCTAATCCCTCCGCCCAGGTCGTTAGAGTCGATACGGCGTCGTCGTAGTATTGGTTCACTTCCAAATCCCTCCTATTCAGTCACCAGTCTAGGGGGCGAGCTCAGCGCGAGGGATCCCGGATATCCCTGAGATCCAGGTCGAAATCACCCGAGGACGTGGACGCGTTCGTGCCGATACGGGGAATCTCATGGCGAAATGGGGGATTTCCCGATGTCGCCTGCCGCGTCGCTGAGGGAGTATTTCCCCGGTCGCAAGCGACCGAGTGATCACGAGGAGATAGAGATGGGCATCCTGAACGACTTCAAAAATTTTGCGCTACGCGGCAACATCATCAACCTCGCGGTCGGCTTTACCGTGGGCGCCGCGTTCACGACAGTGGTGAAATCGATCGTGGACGACATCTTGATGCCTCCGATTGGCTTGGTCATGGGGAAGGCAGATTTTTCGGACCTGTTCATCGTTTTACGTGAAGGGACGGAGGCGGCCGCGCCCTACGCGACCCTGGAAGCCGCCGACGCCGCGGGCGCGGTCACGATCAACTATGGTCAGTTCGTCAACAACTTCATCGCCTTGCTCATCGTGTCGATGGCGATTTTCCTCGTCGTGCGTGCCATTCAACGGCTCGAAGATGAGATGGATGAACATTTCGGCGATGAGCCGAAAACCCCCGGTGTGCCTGAGAACAAGAAGTGCGGCTTCTGTCGCTCCGTCATTCCGTTTCGCGCGAAACGCTGCCCCCAGTGCACGTCGCACCTGGAGCCCGCCGAGAGCGGTGCCGGCTGACGGGACCGACACCAAGAAAATCTCAGCTCACACCGTCGGTAGTGAGAAGGAGAAAACCGAGCCTTTGCCTCGCTCGCTCTCTACCCAGATGTGTCCGTGGTGCCCGTCGATGATTTTTCGGCAAATCGCCAGGCCGAGTCCGGAGCCTCGGGTTTCGGAGGAGTTCCCTCTTTGGAAGGGGAGAAAGAGCCGGTCCCTCTCTTCGGGGTCGATGCCGGGCCCCTGGTCGGCGACGGACACGATGAAATCCTTGCCCTGCCTCGTGACCTTTACGTGGATGACGCCGCCGGGCGGAGAAAACTTGAGAGCATTGACGAGCAAGTTGTCGAGGACCTGATGCATCTTGCGAGCGTCGATGGCGAGCGTCGCGCTGTCTTGTTCGCACTCCATATGAATCGTGACTCCCGTCTTGCCGGACAGTGCGCGATTCAACGCGACGCCTCGCTCTACGACCGCAACGAGGTCCGCGTCTTCCAAGTCGAGACTCAGTGCTCCTGACTCGATCGTTGCCAAGTCGAGGACGTCGTTGACGAGCTCCAGCAGGGACTTGCTCGTCGCCTTGATGGTCGTCAAGAAATCCAGCTGCTCTTCGCTCAGAGACGACGCCAGATCCGCTTCGAGGAGCTCACTATACGCGTGGATCGCCGCGACCGGGTTACGCATATCGTGCGCCGCCATCCCGAGTAGCTCGTTTTTCTTTTGGTTGAGCGCTTCGAGCTCACTCGCTTGCTTGGCGATGTCTCGGTGCAAGTTCGTCATTTCGTTGTTGACCCGCGTGAGCTCGTCGTAGTCGTAGACGTCGGTCTCGCCGCGGCGTCGCGGATTCGGCGGTTTCAGTGGCCCCGGTGGCTCATGTTGGCGCCCACGCTCGAGGAGGGCGAGCAAGGCACGCCGGCTCCGCGCGGCGACGACCCATAGACCTTCCGGCGCTTTGCGTCCCGCGAAATGAAGGCACACACGCCCATCGTCTCGAAGCACGACATCCAGCTCCCAATCGTAGGCCTCCCCCTGGGTCACGACTCGAGTGGAGAAGCGCTGCCACTTGCCGACGCTGCCGGGATCCATGCGTTCGGCGAGCCGGTCACCCGGGTCGAGGTCGATCGCGAGGTCGCACTGGATGAGAGCGAGCACCTCGCTTTCGATGGAGCACAGCAGCTCGAGGACTTCGCCCGACGTCACCATTTTGGGACCTCGTCGTCCGGGGTCACGGCGTCGCCGAACCCAACAACTGCTCGACGAGGCGAGCAGCGCTGAGTGCATCGGGCGCGGTCGCGTCGGCGCCCACGTCCCTCCAAAGAGTCTGCTCCGCCACGAAAGCGGCCCCGCCGACGATGACTTTGAGTGACGCGCCACCGGGCTCTGACCGGAGAGACTCAATCAAATCCGCGGCGACCAAGACGTGCTTCGAGAGCGTGACCGAGATGCTGACAAGTGGAACTCGTCGCTCCGACACGGTTCGCAATAGCGCTTCCGTTGGGGTGTCGGCACCGAGAAAGCGGGTGTTCCACGCTTCGGACTCGAGAATGTCCGCGACCATCCGGGCTCCAAGCTCGTGGAGCTCTCCCGCGATGGCAGAGACGACAATAGGCTCGGGGATTCTCGCTTCACGGTCAGGATTGAACAAGAACGGATAGAGCAGTGACATCGTCAGCTGCGTCGCCGCGGTGCAGTAGTGCTCGTCGGCCACACTGATCTCGTTTTCTTGCCATAAGCGACCGAGCTCGTATTGCGCCGGCTGGAAAACCTGAAGATAGATATCGCGGACGTGGGTCCCCGACTCCGCGACGTCGAGCACCCGGCGGGTTGCTTCGTGTCTCTGGCCGGTGAGCAATAACTCCAGGTAATCCCGCGTCAGCTCTTCGAGTGAGGCGGGATGCGTAGTCATCGTCGCCTATCGTACACGCTAAGCCGTCGAGGAGTCGGGGTGGTTCTCGCGGAGCGCGTCGAGCGCGCGGACGAGTTGGTCGAACACGTCGGGGGCGTCGTCGAGCCGGCCGGACACACCTATCTTCTCGAGGCGCGCGGCGGCGTCCATCACGTCTTCTGCCTTGATAAAGCCCGACGAGCCGCGCAGGGCATGCGCCGCGTGCTCCAGCTCCTTTTTGTTCGCCTGCTCGATCGCCGTGCGGATGCGGGACGAAAGCTCGTCGAAGTCGTCCAGAAAGCGCGCGACCATGGGTTCGGACAGGGGCTGGTGATTCTGCGCGCTCTCGTCAGGCGCGGGCGTGCGGAGGGCCGGCGGACCCGCAGGCGATGTGACGGCCTGGATGCGCTCGTTGAGCTCCGCGCCTGTGAACGGCTTGGCCATGTAGTCGTCCATGCCGATGTCTAGACACTTTTCCCGGAAGCCGGACATCGCGTGCGCTGAGAGTGCGATGATCGGGGTGCGCTCGCCGGTGTCGAGCTCCGCTGCCCGGATCCGCTGCGTCGCTTCGAATCCGTCCACGTGGGGCATCTGCACGTCCATCAAGATCACGTCGAACGTCTCCTGTGCGTGAAGAGCGATCGCCTCGTTGCCGTCGTTTGCGACCTCGGTGGTGTGGCCTGCGCGCCGAAGAAAAGCCTTGAGAAGCTTTTGATTCGCTGGCGTATCTTCCGCTACCAGGACTCGCTTCGACTCCGAACGTAGGAGCGCGTCGCCGCTTCCGCGTCCCGACTTCTTCGTTTCGGCCGGAAGGCCCTTCGCGGCCCTGATGGCCTCGAGCAAATCTTCGGGGCGGATCGGTTTGTCGACGATGGCCCCGACCGAGAGATTGTCGAACCGCTCGGCGTGCGCTTTTCGCTCGGTGGGTGACAGCATGAGCACCGTCGCCGTGACCGATGGGTCGATGCTCTCGATGAGGGTACGGCCATCGAGTCCGGGCATGACTCCGTCCACGACGGCGAGCCGGAATGGTTGACCGCTCGAAGCTGCCTTAGCGAGTCGCCGGCAGGCGACGTCGACGTCCGTAGCAATGGTCGGTCTCATTCCGAGCTCGGAAAGGAGACTCGCGACCAGGGAGGCATTCGACATCCGATCATCCACGACGAGCGCCTCCGCGGCCGCGAGATCGGCGGGCAACCGCTGAGTGACGGTGCTGTCGTGCTCCTGGTCGACATGGTGGGGAATCGTAAAACGAAAGGAGCTTCCGGTGGCGAGCTCGCTTTCGACCGCGAGCTCCCCTCCCATGCGTTCGACGAGAGCCGAAACGATGCTGAGTCCGAGCCCGCTCCCACCGAATACGCGTTTCGAAGACGAATCGGCCTGGACGAAGGGTGAAAAGATTCGACCCTGGTCGGCCTGAGAAATTCCGAGGCCGGTATCCTCTACCGTGTATTGGAGCTCGCACCCCCGGTTCTCGCGGGTCTTCGCTCGAACGGAGAGAGAAACGTCTCCACTCTCAGTAAACTTGACGGCGTTTCCCAATAAATTGAGGAGTATTTGCCGCAATCGGGGAGCGTCCCCGCGCACGACGTCTGGAACGCTCGGATGCACGAGGCAGGTGAGCTCGAGCTGCTTCTCTGCGGCTTGGAGGGAGAGGCCCCGGATCGCCTCATACACGACGTCTCGTGGTTTGAACGGCCGCTCGTCGAGCTCGATCTTGCGTGCTTCGATCTTCGACAAGTCGAGCAGATCGTCGAGCAGGTACAACAAGTTGCCGGCGGCCTCGTACGCCGTGGACAGGTTGTCCCGTACGTCTGCGTCGAGCTCTGAGTCTAGCGCCAGGTCGGTCATGCCGATGACGACGTTCATCGGAGTGCGTAGCTCGTGGCTGAGGGTGGCGAGAAACTCGCTCTTCGCGCGGTTCGCGGACTCAGCCACTTCTTTGGCTCTGCGAATATCCTTCTCCGCGCTTCGTTCTCGGGTCACGTCTCTGAATACGAGTACCGCGCCGATTGGCTGGCCGCGGTCGTTTCGGATCGGAGCCGCGGTTTCTTGAATGGGCCTGATCTTGCCCTCCCGGTCGGTCAACAATCCACCGGATCGCTTCACGACTCGGCCTTTGTCCAGAGCTTCGGTGACGGCGCCCAAGCGGAGCTCACCGGAGCGCTCATCGATGGCGTGGAACACTTCGCTCACCGTTGCTCCCACAGCTTCGGCGCCGGGCCAGCCGGTCAGGCGCTGTGCTTCTTCGTTCATCAGCCGGATTTGCCCAAGGGCGTTGGTCGCGATGAGGCCCTCTCCGATACTGGAGAGCGTTCCCTGGAGCCATTCCTTCTGCTCTCTCAAGAGTTTCTCGGTGTTGCGCCTTCGGGCCGCTTGGTGATTGAGCTCGTTGATCTTCTCCCTGAGGGCGACGAAAGGTCCGGCTGAGACGTTTTTCAGAGAGAAACGGAGCAAGATCGATGGGTCGGCGTCTCCGGTGGCGGGTATCCAGATCCCGTCGAAGCGGAAGTCGGTGGAATCTCGCGACATGAAGCGGACCGATCCACGGACGGTGTCACGGCTCCGCTGGCAGCGCCTCAAGAGCTCGCCGAGACGCGGGCGGCTGGCGCTGACGAACTCTTCTATCGTCTTGCCTCCGAGCTCGTCCTGAGATTGGCCCACCATGTCCGCGAACGCGCGATTGGAACGGCAGATTTCTCCTCGTGGCGAAACGAGCACCTGCGGCTCCGGGAGGGCGTCCGCGATGTGGCTCCAGCCCGGCTCGGATTTCATCACGAAACGCTAGGACTGAAAGTATTCGCGGCCTTCGGCTTGCTTCGCGTCAGCGGCGTTTGGGTTCAAATACACGACGACGCGGCAGCCCGGCCGGCCTTCGGCGATCGTCTCTTCTAGCGCGATCTTCGCGTAGCCGAGGTTGTCGGCCGCGATGGAGCCGAAGACGTTCGAGGTCATCATGCACAAAGAAGGCCGCCCGATGACTTTGTCGCCGAACGGGCATGCTCGGTTTCCCAGCACGATCTTTTCCTCGTCCTCCTCAATGACAAAGAAGTCTCCTTGGATACGCCGCTTCAAGTCGACGAGGACCTCACCCACCTGCTCGCGATTCAAGTAGTCGATGGCCAGGGCATTACGATAGGACGCGTTGATTTCATCGCCGATGCGCTGGCCGACGACGCTGATGAATCCCGACGCTTCTTCGGTTCCCACCACGTCCTCGAGCGTTCCGGACAGTTCGCGTAGCAGCGTTCTCATGAAGACGTCCCGGTCCAAAGGGATGTCTGCCGCTCGCGCTTTTGGATGGCCTGATTCTTTCATCTTCTCTCCTCGGAGCTTCTCGTCGCTGCACTTCTTGAGGGACGATCATTGTACTCCCATAGACATTGCCACGAGTGGTCCTGCGCCAGACATAGGGGAAAGACCTTAGATCCTCGGCGAGACTCCCTTAGACCCTTCTACCGCAGGGGCTTAGCGGTCGTTGGTCAGGTCGTTCTGTCCTAGGGTTACGGGATCCGCCTTATGTCTAGTCAGGCTCGCGCCCTCTAGAGTTACCAGCATCAAAGGAGGCAGTGAATGAAAACAAAAATTGGAATGGTGCTGATTGCTTTGGGGCTCGTTTTTCTGATCGTACAGGGCGTGAGCTACACCACGAAGGACACCATCG
>JAJCXL010000246.1 GCA_029263435.1 Acidobacteriota bacterium
GATCCGCGAGACGCAGTACGCGGGGCCTGTGCGGTTTACACCACGGGGTGGACGAAAGACGGCATCGGCGACGAGCCTGCGTGGAGCGAGAGCGCGCTTGTGTACCAAGTGAATGAAGCTCTGATGGCTGCGGCTGAGCCCGACGCCTTCTTCATGCATTGTCTCCCTGCGTTTCGCGAACAGGAAGTGACGGCGGAAGTGATGGATGGACCCCGAAGCATCGTGTTCGAGCAGGCTCATCATCGGTTGCACGTGCAAAAAGCGGTCTTGTGTGCTCTGCTCGGCGCTCGTTAGCGCCCGCTCCGACGACAACCGCCTATTTGCGAGCGCGATGGATGGCGACGATGCCGCCCGACAATCGTTTAAAGTCCGCGTCGCGATAGCCCGCTTCCGCGAGTAGCTCTACCAAACGCTCCGGCTCCGGAAATCCCATGATGGATTCCGCCAGGTATCGATACGCTTCGCCTCGTCGGCTCAAGACGTCTCCGAGACGGGGAAGGATCGCGTTCAGATAGATCCGGTACGGCAGACGAAGCCAAAAGCGGTTGGGGTGAGAGAACTCCAGGATGGCTAGAGTGCCGCCGGGTCTCAAGACTCTCAGGATTTCGACGAGACCCCGATGGATGTCGGCGAGATTGCGCACCCCGAAAGCTACCGTGGCGCGGTCGAACGTATCGTCTAGGAAAGGTAGCGCGAGTGTGTCTGCCGCGGCGACGGCCAAGCCCGCATTTCGGCCTGCGGATTTTGCTCGAGCCCGAGTCAGCATGTTCCAAGTGAAATCGCATGCGACGCACTCCGCATGTTCGGCAATCTCGAGCGCGAGATCCCCTGTGCCGCAACACAGGTCGAGCACTCTATCGCTCGACGAAAGGGAGAGCGACTCGACGACCTCTCTCCGCCACGAGCGATCAATTCCGAGACTGAGGACGCGATTGAGCAGGTCGTAGCGCGGGGCTACGGCCTCGAACATCTCACGAACCGCGGAGGCTTCCGGCATGGACTAGTGGACTGTAACAGACAAGCGCTGCCAAAATCGCTGGCCCTTTTCCGCGCTGGCGGCGTTGCGATTCCTTGAAATATCTAGATATGTCGCCGTCGTCGCGCCTGGCCAGCACGAAAAATCGCCTCGCGATTTGCAAGAACGCTTTTCCGTTACAGTCCACTAGGTTGCGCCAAGGCTTCCGACCGCCCACGCGATCTCCGCCTCTGGCATGTTCTCGATGATCTCGACTCGTCCGAGCGCGACCGGTAGGATGAAACGAAGGCCGTGCTGGGAGCGTTTCTTGTCTCGTTGCACTGCCGCCACAATCCTCTTAACTTTCATGGCACGCAAGCTCGGCAGAGGGCCGACGCTTCGGATCGTGTGCTCGAGTTTCTGAGCGAGCGTCTCAGAGATGCGTCCTCGTCGCGTCGCTAGACGCACGGCGCCAATCATCCCCCACCCCACGGCCTCTCCGTGTCTGAGGAGCCGATACTCGGACGCCGCTTCGAGTCCGTGACCGATGGTGTGACCGAAATTGAGTATTCTCCGAAGCCCGGTTTCGTGCTCATCGACCCGCACGACGTCGAGCTTGCGTCGGGCGCCGTCCGCGATCGCTTCACCGAGAGCGCTCGACCCGGGGGAGAGCTCGTCATTGGCGAATCGACGCAGCAAACGTGGGGCTCCGATGAAGCCGTATTTCAACAGCTCGAACAAGCCGGAGCGGAGCTCACGCCGCGGGAGAGTGGTCAACAACGATGGATCGATATAGACGCCCTCGGGCCGATAGATGGCCCCGATGAGATTCTTGCCTCGGGAGTGGTTGACCCCGACCTTGGCGCCGATGGCGCTGTCGATCTGAGCCAACAGGGTCGTTGGGATTTGGACGTAGCGAACGCCGCGCAGATAGGTCGCCGCGACGAAGCCTGCCATATCGCCGACGGTCCCGCCGCCGAAGGCTAGGATCGCGTCGTCCCGCGAGAACTTATGGCGCACTAAGTGGTCGTATAGCGTTTCCACCGTGCGAAGCGTTTTCTTATCTTCACCCGCGCCAACGATGAGGGTGACCGCGTCGATGCCGGCCCGCGCCAAGCCGGTCGAGAGACGTTCGCCGTGTCGGCGTTTGATGACGGACTGAGTCACGAGTGCGACTCGTCTCGCTCCCCAGTGTCTTCGTAGCAGCGTCCCGACGTCGTCGATGAGGTCGGCTCGGACGAGCACCGGATAGGGGTCGCCCGCTCGGTGGAGCCGCTTCACTCGTGGCCGAGCGTCACTCAGAGTTCAACCTCATTCGGCCGAGGATATCAAAATCGCGGCGCCTCCCCTCGCAGAGTGTCGTTCTTGGAGCTTCACCGTAGCCACCCCGGAAAAGCTCCTCCTTTTCTGGCGCGCTCCAGAAACCGCGAGTGCAGCCGGGCTCTGTCGGCGAGGAGAGCGTCGAGTGCCTCTTCCAAGAGTGCTCGTTGCGCGCGGTCACGAGGCGACAGGCCGCGAGAGCCGGGAAGGCTCGAAGTAGACAGACGGGTTCGGAGCCGTGAGATCCGCGCGTCGATACGAGCGAGATCACGCTCGTGCGCGATCTTCTCTTTTCGCCAATGTCGTTCTTCCGCCACCAGGTCCCGCGAAGACGCGCGTCGCGGTCGGGGCTTTTTGCCAGGGCTCACAGGGCTCGACGTAGATGTGGAACGATGGGACACGAGATCCGCATTGGTGTAGACCTGCGCGGGCCGTTCGGCTGTGCGGATCGCGAGTCTACGCGCGCGCTCGGCTCGAGCCAGAGTTGCCAGGGCATCGGGAGACGTGGACTCGCAGAGAATCAATACCAGATACAAGTACTTCATGCATAACCTCCTGTTGGATCGAGGAGGACGAAAAACGGAGGCCGCAGCCTCCGCGATCTCACGCCTGTGCTACGCTTTTTACAGAAAGAAAATTCGATGGGATTCGATGAGTAGCGACGCTCCGGGTGAGGCGTCCGCGGACGAGTCCACCATGGCGCTCCGCAGAGCGCGGATGGTCGAGGAGCAGATCCTCGGTCGGGACGTCACCGATCCGAGGGTGCTCGAGGTCATGCGAGCTCTCCCGCGTGAACGTTTCGTGCCGGAGAGCGAGATCGAGCTTGCCTACGGTGATGCTCCGGTCCCGATTGGCGCCGGACAGACGTTGTCCCAACCCTATATGGCCGCCGTCATGACCGAAGCCTTGAAGCTCGAAGGCTCGGAGAGGGTTCTAGAGATTGGAACGGGCACCGGCTATCAGACGGCGATCCTTGCCTCGCTCGTCAAGGAGGTGTTTACGGTCGAGCTCGTCGAGTCGCTGGCCGCGGCGGCACGGTGCCGTCTCGAGGCCTTGGACTTCGACAACGTGCGCTTTCGCGTTGGAGACGGCCGGCTGGGATGGCCGGAAGAGTCACCGTTCGACGGGATTCTCGTGGCGGCGGCGCCCACGAGAATGCCTACCGCGCTTCGTGAGCAGCTCACGCGCACGGCGCGGCTCGTGATCCCGCTCGGCCCCCCACAACGTCAAGAGTTGACGGTGCATCAGAGAGATGCACGGGACCTTACTCAGTTCACTGAGCTCGGTTTGGGCGCGGTGCGTTTCGTGCCGCTGTTGTAGTCTCGAGCTAGGGCTCGTCGTCGAGCTCTTCGGGGTGGCGCCGGTCCCGGCCGAATGCCCAGGCGATACCGATCGACAGTATGTACAACGCGATCATCGGGAATCCGAGCAGCAGCTGAGTGACCACGTCGGGCGGCGTGATCACCGCCGCAACGACGAAGATGATCAAGATCGCGTATTTGAAGTTGCGCCACAAGAACCCGGGGGTGATGAGCCCGATACGAGCGAGCACGAAGACGACCGTCGGGATCTGAAACACCGCGCCGGTGCCGAGGATGATCCGGGAGTAGAAACCGAAGACTTGTGAGACCGTCGGCTTGATCGCGATCTCCTCGCTTCCGAACGTCGTCAGAAAGTTGACCGCGGTGGGGAACAGCAAGTAGTGAGAAAAAGCCGCTCCGAGAAGAAAGAACATCGTGCCGAAGAAAATGAACGGGATCGCGAACTTTTTTTCGTGGCCGTAGAGTCCCGGTGCGATGAATAGCCACACTTGGGTGAGCCACGCGGGCGCCGCCACGAAGATTGCGACGAAGGCGGACATTTTCAAATGTAGGACGAAGATCTCCTGCACCTGCGTCGCGATGAGCTCGCCCCCCTCGGGGAGCGCCATCTGCATCGGTCCCATCAAGAACTCGAAGATCTGGGTCGAGAAAGTGAAGCAGGCGACGAATGCGATCGCGAGGCTAGCGACCGCGAAGATGATCCGTCTCCGGAGCTCATCCAGGTGGTCGAGGAAGGACATCTTGTCCGGAGCCAGATCCTCCTCGTCGGAAGGGGGGAGCGCGGCGACCTGTGCCACTACGCTTTCGTTTCGTGAGCTTCGGCGGTGGTGGTCGAGCTGGGATCCTCGACGGCGGGGACGGCCGCGGAGACGGGGTTGTCAGTCTCGGGTTTTACAGGCTCGGGGCTCGTCGTGGCGGAGTCGACATCCGCGTTGAGATCGGCTTCGGCGAGGCTCGTGGCGTTCTTGACCGCGGCCTTCGCCTCGTTGCTGATCGTCTCTATCGGATCCATGATCTCTTTACGGGTCTCTTCGACGCGGATCTCTTGTTCGAGCGTGCTGCGCAGCTCGTTGCTCGCCCGCTTGAACTCCGCGATGCTGCGCCCGAGCGACTTGCCCAACTGCGGGAGCTTGCGCGGGCCGAAAACGATTAGAGCAATGACGAAAATGATGATGAGCTCCTGCATCCCGATCGGGCCTAGCATCGCGGGTTCCTCCCTCGGGTCGTCATAGGTGGCCACATTATAAGACGAAGGGGTGTGCGGACCCAAGTGGTCCTGTTTCGTTGGGTTTTACTTGAGATCCAGCGTTTGCTAGGATGGAGGGGAATGCTACGGGTAGCTCAATCCCTTTTCCTCACAGGTGGTTAAATGAAGAGATCCGGTGTTGCGGTAGTGTTGTCCCTGGTGGTGGCGGGAGCCGTCGTGGGGGCGCTTTTCGGAAGCGGCGTTCAAGCGAAAGTCGATCGCTACACCGAATTTCTCAGACGCTATACCTACGTGCTTCGCCTCGTCGAGGAGCAGTACGTGACGGACGTCGATCCGAAAGATCTCGTCCACGCTTCGATCCGAGGGATGCTGCGGAAGCTCGATCCGCACTCCAACTTCCTGCCGAAACGTGAGTACACTCAGCTTCAGGAACGCCAGCAGGGGAGCTATCACGGATTGGGAATCTCCGTGCAGATGCGTGAGGGGAATCTCACGGTGATCTCGCCGTTCGAAGGCACCCCGGCCTATCGTTTGGGGATCCGCTCCGGCGACATCATTTCTCGCATCGAAGGGGTTCCGACGCACGGGGTGGAGCTAGACGACGCGGTCAAGAAATTGCGCGGACCCAAGGGCAGCGAAGTGACGATCTCGATCACGAGAGCGGGCTACGATCAGCCTCTCGACTTCACTATCGTGCGCGACAAGATCGATTTGAAGAGCGTTCCCTACGCGTTCATGCTCGATGACAATACCGGCTATCTCAGAATTTCGGATTTCACCGAGACGACCGATGGAGAGCTTCACGAGAACCTCGTCGAGCTTCAGATGGAGGGGGCCGAAGATCTCATCCTCGACCTCAGGGATAATCCGGGCGGACTCCTCGATCAGGCCGTTCTCGTCTCCAACACGTTTCTCGAGAAGGGTGCGCTCGTCGTCTATACGGAAGGACGCTCCCAGGGCTCGGATGTCCAATATCTTGCCGAGCAAGCCAGCTCGCACAGCGATATGCCGGTCGTCGTTCTCGTCTCGCGCGGCAGCGCTTCCGCTTCGGAAATCGTCTCTGGGGCGATCCAGGATCACGATCGCGGACTCATCCTCGGAGAGACGACGTTCGGCAAGGGTCTCGTACAGTCGATCTATCGGATTAGCGAAGGCAACGGGCTCGCGCTCACCACCGCGCAGTACTTCACTCCGAGCGGTAGGAGTATTCAACGCGAGTACGCGGCGGGTTCGTTCGACGACTACTACTACGATGCCCGTAGTGAGGAGCGCGAGGCACCGCAAGGCGAGGTCAAATATACGGACCTGGGCCGCGAAGTTTACAGCGGCGGCGGGATCGAGCCCGACATTCATGTCCAATATCCGCGGATGCCGAAGGAGATCCTCGGGCTCAACTCGAAGAACGCGTTCTTCCGATACGCCACCCGCTTCGCGGCCAAAGACGACCGCCGAGTGTTGGAAGGCGCGGGTATTCAGCCCAAGGAAATCAGGACCGCTCGTCCCGAGAACGTACGCCTCATCGGCCAGGACTTTCGCGTCGACGCTGAGGTCCTCGAGGACTTTTTCGCATTCTTGGACGAAGACGAGACGGACTATGACCGGGAAGAGCTTGCGCCCCATTTGGAGCGACTGGCTCACCGTATCGAGGTCGAGATCTTCAACGCGATTTGGGGCGCGCAAGCCGCACAAATCGTGGCCGTTCAGTTTGATCCCCAAGTGATCGCCGGGCTCGAAGCGTTGCCTCGCGCAACGGCATTGCTGCGCGATCCGGCCGCATTCGTCAAAGAAATGAACCTCGACCAAACGAAACCAGCCGGCGACACCGTCGCCGAAGGAGGCAAGGTTCTCGATCCTGGCCCCCGATGATTCTACCTGGGGGTTTGGGCCCCGGTGAGTTACGTGGGGGTTTTCGCCCCCGGCGAGTCATTCGGGGCCCGGTTACGAGGTCGTTCTTCCACTCCGTGACGCGTGTGTCCCGGCGGGTATACTAGATCCTGGGTAGGCTTTCTGCTAACATACAACCTGTTGCGATTCCAACTAATTGGTTCGTCTGCCTTTATGGAGGTTCAGTCATGGGACGCGTACGGGTATTAGTCGCCGTTACGGCTGTCTTGCTCACAGCAGGGGTGTTCGGGCTTTCGCCTTCGCAAGCCCAAGCACAAGGTTCGTTTCAGGATGAGATCGCGAATCTGCGAAGCCCGAACACCGGGACTCGCGTCAAAGCCGCTAAGGCGCTCGGCAAATCGGGTCGCCTGGAGGCTATCCCCGCCCTCACGCAATCGATGCGCGATCCGGAAGTCAAAGTCCGACGCGCGAGTGTCGACGCATTGCGCGCCTATACGTCGTCCGAAGCGGTCGACGGGCTGCTCGTCGGACTGCTCGATGGTGACAAGTCCATCCGCCGTGAGGCTCTGACCTCCTTGCTCGAAGTCTATGCAGGGGCGGGAAATGCTGAGCTCGGCGGGTCTTCGTTGTCCTGGATCACGGGCGGACGCAAACGGACGCCCGGCCTCAACGGCCTGGTTCCGGTCGATCCGCGAGTGGTGGACGGGGTGGCCGGAAGACTTCAAGACGAAGAATCGAGCTTGCGGCGACGCGCGGCGTATACGCTCGGAGTGCTCGGCGCGGAAGCCGGGGTCGCTCCCTTGAGCGCGGCCCTGTTCGACGGCGACAAAGGCGTCCAGCGAGAGACCGTCATGGCGTTGGGCAAGATCGGAAGCGATGCCGCAGGAGCGGCGCTCCGAAGCGCGCTCGGTGGCGCCGTCAACGATGTGAGCGGGGATGTCGTGGACGCGTTGGGCCAAATGCAGTACAAACCCGCCGCGACCGAGCTCGTCGAGATCTATGATTCCAACGTCAACAAGCTCGGAGATCGAGCTCTTCGCTCGCTTGCGTTGATGGGCGCTCCAGAGGCGCGAGGGATTTTCTACTATCAAATGACGAGCAAGAAGGCGGAGCAGCGACTGTGGGCCGTCGAGGGCTTGGGGCGACTCGAGGACTCGAGCATGATTCCTGGCTTGATGAAGGATTTTCTCCGCGAGCCGGAGCCGAGTGTGCAGCTCGCCTACTGCTTCGCACTGACGAATTTGGGTCGTCATGAGTTCGTCGATCGTATCGCCCTGGACTTGGGGAACAAGAAGCGCCGAGAGCAAGCCCACGAATACGCCGTCGAGCTCGGAAGCCCCCTGTTGTCGGAGTTCGTCAAATACCTCTCCGATCCTGTGCCCGAGGTTCGTAAGGAGCTCGCGGTCGTACTGATGGAGATCGGGGATCCGGAAGCGATCCCGCACCTGCAACCGTTGGTCGGCGATACCAATAGCGATGTGGCCGATAGGGCCAATCGGGCGATCGCGCGACTTCAGCAAGGACGCATGACCGCGTCGGCGACGCAGCAACCTTAGAGATCTAGGTGCATCGACCCCGTCCGTTGTCGCTCACGTTGATAGCCGGGCTCTTGGCTATCTCCGGATGCGACCGGATGGACGACTTGAAGAGCCGCTTCATGGGCTCTTCATCGAATGCCAGTGGCGAGCACGCTGAGCTCGAAGCGGTCCGAGCGCTTTTCGAGGAGGGACGCTTCGATGAGGCTCTCGCGAATGCGGACAGGCTGATCGGCAACGACCCGAACTTGGCCGAGGCCCACTACTATCGCGGGGCGGCACAGCTCGCCTTGTTGGGTGAGCCGGGCCCGAAGGAGCTGTCGCCGGAGGAAACGCGAGCGGTCGAGGCGCTTCAACGCGCCGTGTCTTTGAACCCACGCCATGCGTCGTCTTATGTCGGGCTCGGTGATTTTTACGGGCGTCGAGTGCCGTCCCGCTCTCACCAGGATGGTGGGGAAGAAGCAGAAGATCCGTACTCGCGAGCGCTCCACTCCTATCGACAGGCCGTCACCATCGATCCTAGCCTGGCTCGGGCCCAACTCCACTATGGACGGTTTCTCGCCCGCACCGGTCAAGTCGATCTCGCGGAGGACGCCTATCTTGCGGCCGTGAAGGCTGCTGCGACTGTCCCGGAGATCGCTCCAGACTACTATTTAGCTTATGGAAGGTTTCTCGCGGGCCCCGGTGGACGCATGGATGAGGCTCAGGACCAGTTCGAGCTGGCTCGAATGTTTCGGGCCGACGATCCCGCGATCCAGCAAGAGCTCGCGACGATTCAAGCCAAGATTGGACTCGGACACTACAAACGCCAGGAGTTCTTGTTGGCCCAAACGATCCTCGAAGAAGCCGTGCCGATGTTCCCCGATCCGAGCATCGCCGTGGCCCAAGAAGCGATTCAAACACTAGAGCGACTTCGTTCGATGCGACGTCGTTGAAGGCGCTGAGGATCCGTCGAGTGTGCTTCAGTTCACACTTGTTCGGACCAGCTGTAGTATCATGATTGGCGGCCTGGTGAAGTGGGAAGAATCCCACCTCGGATGAGGGACCAGGGAGGGAGAGACACGTGAGAGCAACTGTTCTTACTGGCCTATCGATTAGTGGGTTGCTCGCTTTCGGCGTAGCATTTGCCGACACCCCAGGAAAAAATGACGATTGGTCCGACCTTTCCGGAGACGGTAAGTCACTCGTTTTCGGGCGCTTTCTCGGCAAGTTCGAGAGCACGGAGTTCCGGTCTCGCCAGATACGTCTCAAAGAGATTGCTACCGGCAAGACACATACCTTGGAAGTCGACGAAGGGCTTGGCTTCATCGCCGAGCGGATCGATCCCGGGCTGTATGAAGTTCTCGGTTTCGATGCGATTTACTATCCAACTTCGTCCGGTCCATTAAGGCCCGACAAGTATCGGCCCATCCGACAACGATTCGCGGTCAAGCCAAAGGAAGGCGACGCGGTGTCGGCCATCATTCTCGTTCCCGAGGATCGTCCGGTCTATATCGGGACGATTCGTGCGGACAACGCGCTGGATGGCGTCGTCTATCGGGGTCATCAGGTCCGAGTCGTCGACGAATATGACGAGTCCTATGAGCGCTTGACGACGTTCTATCCCCAGCTCGCGGCCAGTCTGGAACGCGAGGGCATCGTGCCGGCGCGTCACTTCATGCTCAAGCCCACCCGAGCGGACGTCCCGCTCGAGCGGGTGGTTGGGCTCGAAGACCCCATCAAGCAAGCGCGGGATTACATCGCGGATGGGAAGTATCGACAAGCCATCAGTTGGCTCGAGACGTTCATGCCGACCTCGGACAGCGAGCGCAGCGAAGCTCGGCTCCTCGTCGGGGAGGCCCTCCTCGCCGACAAAGCCTATGGCGAGGCGATCGAAGAGCTCGGCGAAGTGTTGCTCATCGATCCCCAAGAAAAACGCGCGTTGCGGTTGCTCGCGCGAGCGCACGCCTATGACGGTGATCTCGAGGACGCTCAAAATCTCTACGAAGCGCTCGCCGAAGCGGTGCCCAATGACGCCGAAGCGAATCTACATCTAGGCTATTTGTACGCTCTCCAGGACGACGGGGGCCGCGCTCAAAAACAGTTCTCGGCCGCGTTCGAGACGGATTTCGACTATCTTCTCCACGAGTTCGGTCCGTTTCTCATCGCCATTCGCCAGGCGGTGACCGAAAGGGTTGCGGAGTATCTTCCCCCCCGAGTGGTGAAATACACGATGCCGCCCCCCAAGGGCATGCAGTCCCGGCGAGCCTCTGAGAACAATGCGTTCGCGGTTCTGATCGATCATCACGGCAAAGTCATTGCCGCCCAGATCGGGGCCCAGACCTCCGGGAACGCTCCTCTGATGATGCTCTCTCTCGTCCGGGCGAAGTACGAGCCCGCCAGTCTGAACGGGATTCCCGTACCGGCGCTGGTGACCATGGGTTCCACCACGGCCGCGCAATAGCGCAAACGCTATCGAAGCGCGGTGGCAGCCAGTCGGTGTGCGGCGGTCCCGCCGCCACCCAACTGTAGAGATTTCTCTACATGTACCGGCTTGACACATGTCCGGAGACTTCGTTAACATTCTAAATAGCCGCCGAGTGGGACCCAGCCCGCTTCTGCAAGCTACATTCATAAAATCTTATTCCATCGGAAACCCACTACCATCGCTGGTCTGGCACCAGTAGCGAACAGGGGAGTAACCGTGGACTCGAATTCGAAAGTACGGGTTTTTTCGTCGAGCGCATCGTCTCAAGCCTGGCCGAGCACCGCTCGCGCCGAGCCCGCGACCGTAACACGCGCGTTCGTCGACGCGACGGAGCCGGCGGCGCTGACCGCCGTGGCGCGCGTTACCAAGAAGAGCGCGCCTTTGCCCGCCCGCACCAAGATCCTCGCGGTGGGAGGAGGCAAAGGTGGCGTCGGCAAGAGCCTCGTGACGAGCAGCCTTGGCATCAGTCTGGCGCGGCGTGGAAAACGCGTCGTCGTCGTCGACGCGGATCTCGGCGGTGCCAACCTACACACGTGCCTCGGCCTCACGACCCAGCCACGAACGTTGTCCGACTTCATCGCCCGCCGAGTGGAGACGATTGAAGACGTTCTTCTCGAGACCGGAGTCCCCAACTTGCGTCTCATCAGTGGCGCTCACGACCATTTGACGGCTTCGAATCTCAAGTACTTTCAGAAGAAGCGGCTCCTCTCCAAGATCTCGGCTATCGATGCGGACTACATCCTCTTGGACATCGGTGCCGGCATTACGCTCAACATCATCGAATTCTTTCTGCTCGCGGAGCAAGGGTTGCTGGTCGTCGTGCCGG
>JAJCXL010000247.1 GCA_029263435.1 Acidobacteriota bacterium
TTCTCTCGGCGATGCGAAGCTGAAACGGATCGATATCGAGGTCAGACGAGATGTCGTCACTGAGCATGGCTTCGGACTGGCTGGTACCTACGAAAAGATCGCCGGAACGCTCGTGTTCGCGGTGGATCCTGGGCTCGCTCCGAACCGCGTCATCACTGATATCGACTTCGCGCCCACGAACGCGAACGGAGAGGTGGAGTTCTCCGCTGAGTTCTACCTCCTCAAACCGAAAGACATCACCAAAGGCAATGGCACCTTGCTGCTGGAAGTGGGCAATCGTGGTGGCAAAGGCCTATTGTCCTTCTTCAATTTCGCGACCGGCTCAACCGATCCAAAGACCCCTGAGCATTTCGGCGACGGTTTCTTGATGCGCGAAGGCATGACTCTGCTTTGGGTGGGGTGGCAGTGGGACACGCCTGACGTCGAGGGGCGGATGCGGATGTTTCCGCCGCTGGCGACGAATGGGGGCGAGATTATTCAAGGGCTGGTGCGCAGTGACTTCGTTCCCAAAGGGGGCGAGCTGTTTCACTCGCTTGCCGATCGGAATCACCGCGCCTATCCGGTCGCGGATGAGAACGCATCCGAGAACGTGATGACGGTACGAGACGACGTCGAAGCTGAGCGGCGCGTCGTCGATCGCAAGCGGTGGCGATTCGCTCGAGTCGAGAACGGCCAGGTCGTTGCGGATCCCGGCCACGTCTATCTCGAGGGGGGGTTCGAGAGGTTCAAGATTTACGAGGTCGTTTACCTCTCCGAGAATCCGCCACTCGTGGGCCTTGGGGCGAGCGCGATTAGGGACGCGGTCACCGCGCTCAAACACGAGGGCGCCGCCGCTATCGACGTGCCCGCCGGGTCGCTTTCTCGAGCGCTCGGCTTCGGCATCTCTCAGAGCGGTCGTTTCTTACGAACATTCCTCTATTACGGATTCAACGAAGACGAAGCGGGACGCCGGGTCTTCGATGGGGTCCTCGCCCATGTGGCCGGTGGCGGTCGTGGAAGCTTCAACCATCGTTTCGCGCAGGCGTCACGGGATGCGCATCCATTCATCAACTTCTTCCATCCCACGGACATCTTCCCCTTTACCGATCGCGCACAGATGGATAGCGAGACGGGACTCGAAGAGGGACTGCTGAGCCGACATCGCCCTGAGCTCCTTCCGAAAGTCTTCTATACGAACTCGTCCTACGAGTATTGGGGGCGCGCCGCCTCGCTGATCCACACCACCTTGGACGGCACTGAAGATGCGAAGCTCCTCGACGACGTTCGCATCTATCAATTCTCCGGAAGCCAACACGGTCCCGCCCGCTTCCCTCCTGCCCGCACCCTCGGACAAACACCCAGCAACCCCATGGACTTTCGTTGGTCCATGCGCGCGCTGCTCATAGCGCTGGACGGTTGGGCCCGAGACGGCGGCGCCTCGCCGCCCGACAGTCGATATGGGCGGATCGAGGATGAGACCCTGGTCAGCCCCGAGCAGCTGGGCTTTCCGGACTTGCCCGGAGTGAAGGCTTTCCCGCGGGTCCACAAAGCCTATCGCGCGGATTACGGGCCGCAGTTCCGCCGCGAGGGTATCGTCACGAACGAGCCACCGCGCGTCGGAAGCGCTTTCGCGATGCGCGTCCCCGCGGTCGATGCGGATGGAAACGAGCTCTCAGGAATCGCTCTGCCGGAGCATCGCGTGCCCCTCGCGACCTATACCGGGTGGAACTTCTTCAACGAGGCATCGGGCCCGACCCACGTCTTGTCGAGCATGCAAGGCATGTACATCCCCTTCTCACGCACTCGGGAAGAGCGCACGCGCACCGGCGATCCACGCCCCGCCATCGAAGAGCGCTATGACAGTCGTGAGCACTACCTTGGGCTCGTGGCCAACGCGGCACTCGAGCTCATCGATGAAGGCTATTTGCTCGGCCAGGACTTACCGGCCGTTCTGTTGCGGGCACGAGAGCACTGGGATGCGATCATCGCGCCGTGAGCGCCCTCTCGCAAAACGTGACCGGACGGCTCAGGAGCTAGAAGAAGATCCCTGGGTCGCCGGCGACGCGCTCCTCCAAGGCGAGGGGATCGAAGGCGGCCATCGTGTCGGGCGCCACCTTCCAATATGCGCCGGGATGGAGCGAAAGCTCCGCCGGTAGCGGCGCGATCTCCGCCGACTCCAACGGCACGGGATCGATGAAGTCGACGCCTCTCAAGCGTAGGGCATAGCGCCAATCTCGTTCCACTTCTCGGGACGCCCGCGCGTGATGCGACCAGAACAGATACAACACGTCTCTGGTCGACACGGTCTCGAGAAAGGTCTCCAGGGTGTCGATGGGCTCGACGTGCACGTCAATCCCGGGCGCAGCGGTCTCGAAAGCTCGCACGCGCGCCTCTACCGCCGCTCGGTCCTCAGGGGCGAAGCTCGCGACCGCACGGGTATAGCGCTCCTGGCGGGACGGGAGCACTTCCGGCGGTGAGGTTACGTCGCTGACTTGCATCGAGAAGTGGACCCGCGCGATGGACAACCCGAGAAAATAGATGCTCACCACGCCGTTGCGGCTTCCCGGGGCTAGCCCCTCGCGTACACCCACCTCGAAGGAGACAATCCCCAGTCCTCTCGACCACCGCAAGCTCTGGGCGGGATCGGAGACCTCCAGTCCATCAATATGAAGCCGCGCGGTGAGAGTAGGTTGAGGCGGAGCCGCCTCCGCTTTGGCCCAGTCCATTTGTCGTCGTACGACCTTCTCGCGATCGCGGTCCTGGTGAGCCCACAAATCGACCACCACCGAGTCCCCCGACTGTACATAGGCAGGAGCCGTCACCGTGAACTGAACGGAGGACATGGCTCTTCGCGAGCCGGTCGTCAGTTGCTCCTGCTCCGTCACTAGCGCTTCCAACCGCTTCCGATGGCGGGAGAGCTTAGGGCCGAGCGCGGTAGCGCGTCGGTAGGACTCGATCGCAGGAGCGATGAGCCCGGACGAGGCGTAGCGTTCTCCCACTGCGGCGAGCACACCGGAGGCATCTTCATTGCGACCGAGCGCCAGAAAAAGCTCCCCGAGGCGCCGCGCCGACTTCACATCGCCCGGCGTCGCTCGGACCCAGCGCTCGTACACTGCGACCGCGCCTTCCAGGTCCCCGCTGACGACCCGCGATTCAGCCACTTGGAGGGCGGAGGCTTCCATCGGCGGGAAGCTTCGTCCCGACGGAAGGAAGACCCGGCCGATTTTGTCCACGAGCTCCTCCACGCTGCTCCCGTCTTTCACGAAGACAGGCTCATCCAAGACGAAGGGCATGGGAATGGGGGTCTCGTCGATCACGCCCTGTATGAGGATGCCACGGTCGCGTCCTCGAGTGGCGTCCTCGATCACCCGCGCGTCCTCTAGCGCGCGTTGCGACCAGAGGACGGCGACACAATCCGCGGCATCGATGGCCTCGCGCAGAGCAATGGCGGCAATCGCGTCCGGATGTTCGTAGCGTTCCCACGAGATCGACCAGCCGCGCGCCTCCACAGCGCGTACGACTCTACGGGCGGCGACGATGTCCGTAAGCGTGTAGCTGAGGAAGACGTGCTTATCTCCCATGACAACCCACTATATCCCAGTGAAGAGATATTCGGAGCGGGTGAATCGAGGATCGGACGGCAGAAAAACGGGGCGGGGTTGAAGCTTTGGCGGATTGTCCGGTGCTATTCGTGCTCGGCGAGCTTTTTGTTCGCCTTTTTCAAGGTTTCTTCGCTCTCGAAATAGAACACGCGATCGTAAGCATCGGAGGCGATGATCGCCTCGGCCTTGTCGATCTCTTTACCGCTGACCGGATCGATGGCCACCCGTAGAGCGGGATCGTCGGCGAGCCTCGCCTTGCACATCTCACAGCAGCCAAAATAGGTTTTCCCATCGACGTCCACGGGCACTTGAGGCCGATCGTAGGATGCATCGTTGACCATGCAAACGAACTCGGAATCGACGACGCTTAGCGGCGCCCGCTCCTCGCCGGCGGCAGTGCCGCTTCGTACGGACCCGACGAGTGCCACAGCCCCCAAAAGGATGCCAAGGATAGGCTTGGTGTGTCTCATGGGTCGATTATAGCAATTGGCGGCGCCGAGGATCGCGAACGGATACCGAACGCTTCGGACAGAGCTCAAGACTCCTCCACCAACTTTCGAAGCTCTTCGCCGAGAAAAGCCGAGACTTCTTTGACCGTCGCGAGTCGAAGCGATTCCTTGGCGATCGCCCGGGCCTCGCTCGCTTTGACGTTTCGGATGATGTTCTTGATGGTCGGGACCGAGCTGACGTTCATCGAGAGCTCGTCGAACTCGAATCCGACCAACAAGGCGACCAAGAGCGGGTCGGCGGCCATCTCACCGCACATGCCGACTTTGATACCGGCATCGTGTGCGGACTCGACGACGAATCGCAAGGTCCTGAGAATCGCAGGGTGTAGCGGCTCGTAGAGGTACGAAACTTGATCGTTGCCTCGATCCACACCCAACAAGTATTGAATGAGATCGTTCGTGCCAATACTGAAGAAGGCGGCCTCTTTGGCCAGCAGGTCGGCGGTCGCCGCAGCCGAGGGCACTTCGAGCGTTATCCCGCACGGCAAGTCGTCGCCGAACTCCAAACCATCGCGTCGCAGGTCGTGTTTCGCCTCTTCGACCATCGCGAGAGCGTCTCTGAACTCTCCCACACCACTGACCATCGGAAACATGACCTTGACGTTGCCATGCGCCCGGGCACGAAGCAGTGCTCGTAGCTGTTCCTTGAACAAGGCGGGATGCTTGAGCAGCAGACGAATCGCGCGCAATCCCAGCGCCGGGTTGGACTCCGACTCGCCAACCTCATGTCCGAGCTGCTCGGCGGAGAGATCGAAAGCGCGCACCACCACCGACCAGGGCTTCATTTGGGCCGCCATGTTGCGGTAGACCAGAAACTGTTCTTCTTCGCTCGGGAAGGAACGTTTCCCGCGGGTGAGAAACCACTCCGAACGGAATAGCCCGATGCCTTCCGAGCCGTGCTCTAGAGCGGAGCCGCATTCCTCCGGAAACTCGACATTGGCCTGCAAGACGACTCGAAACCCGTCTTTGGTCACGGAAGGGAGATCTTTGAGATGCGAGAGGCTCTTTCCTTGCTCCGCCTCCTTACGCTTTTTCGCGCGATACTCCGTGAGCGTTTCGGCATCCGGGTTGACGATGATCAACCCGGCCTTCCCGTCCAGAATGAGCGTCGCCCCGTGTTTGACCTTGTCCATGAGTCCCGAGACTCCGACGACGCAGGGGATCCCCAAGGAACGGGCGAGAATTGCGGTGTGATAGGTCCGTCCACCGACCTCCATCCCCAGACCCGCGACGTGCTCCCAGTTGAGCTGGCCGGTGTCCGACGGACGGATATTCTCCGCCAACAAAATATAATCTCGCTCGAGCTCGTCCAGCGTATGTTCGGCGGTGCCGGCAATGTTTCGGACGAGGCGACGGCCTACGTCGAAGATATCCCCCCGCCGCGACCTAAAATACTCGTCCTGCACGCGGTCGAAGACGAGGGCGAGCTCTTCGAGCGTCACTTTGACCGCCCACTCCGCGTTGACCCGCTGCTCGCGAATGATCTCGACCACTCGGTCGATGAGCAACGGGTCGTCCAGCATCAAAATCTGCGCGTCGAAGATATAGCCGTGGTCCTCGCCCAGCGCCTCCACCGTGCGTTCTTTGATGGCGGTGAGCTGACTCTTCGTGCGCTCTCTCCCCTGCTGGAGGCGCGCGACCTCGAGCGTCACTTCTTGCCGCTTCAGCGGTACTCGAAAGAGGGGGACGTCTTGATGCTGATACACGAGGGCGCGAGCGATGACGATGCCAGGGGCGACGCCGATGCCTTCGAGGGGCAATGAGCGCACCGCTCCGTCTGGCTCGGGCGGGGGTGTCTTTGCGTTCGCGCTCACACCGGGGCGTTGTCTCCCAAGCCTCGAGCCACCAACGAGGCCAGCGCCTCGAGGGCTTGCTCCTCATCATCGCCCGAAGCGGAGATGACGACCTCGCTTCCCGACCCAGCGGCAAGAAACAAAATCCCGAGAATGCTCTTTCCGTCGCTGGTCGTGCCGTCTTTGGTGACGGTGACTTTCGAGCGAAACTGGGTGGCAGTGCGGACGAAGCGAGCGGCCGGCCGGGCATGGAGCCCGAGTGGGTTGACGATCGTCACTCGCCGCTCAATCATCCGTCTTCTGGCTTCTCATTACCGGAGCGTGGGTCGGAGCCACTCTTCTTTTGTTTACTGGCGAGCAGGTCGCCAGCCAGATAGATGTTATCTTTCCCTTCTCTGGCAGCCTCGAACGCGACCTTCGACAAGTCGTCGCCCTCTTCCTCTTCTCGCAAGCTCGCGAGCCGGATGAGCATGGGAAGGTTGACACCCGTCACGACTTCCACCTTCCCTTTCTCGAGAAGGGTCAAGCTGAGATTGGACGGCGTGCCACCGAACATGTCGGTCAATACGACGGTCCCCTTGCCGGAATCGGCTTTGGAAATGGCCGCCTCGATCTCTGTTTGAGCGTCGTCGGGGTTATCGTGCCACCCGATCGATACCGCGATGACGTTAGGGATATCCCCGATGATCATTTCCGCTGCCGATACGAGCTCGCGCGCAAGCTGGCCATGAGTCACCACCACGATCCCAATCATCTCAGCTATGCTCCACGTCGCGATGCGTGACTCTCACTCTTTCGTGTTTCTTCTTGAGACGAACGCCGAGGTGGTTGGCAATGGCCACCGAGCGATGCTTGCCCCCCGTACAGCCGATGGCAATCGTCAAATTGCTCTTGCCTTCGGTGGCATAGTTCGGCAACAAGTAGCCCAGGAAGTCGTCCAGGCGCCCGAGGAGCTCCTCCGTTTGAGGCTTGTCGAACAGATAGGCCTCGATCTCCGGATCGTTTCCCGTCATGTCACGCAGCTCCGCTTCGAAATAGGGGTTGGGCAGGAAGCGTACATCGAAGACGAGATCCGCGCTCGTAGGAACGCCAAACTTGTAGCCGAAAGAAACGACCTGGATCGCCGGGCCCACGCTCGAACGGGTCGAGACGAAGCTTTCGAGAATGTGTCGTCGGAGCTCGTGTACCGTCAGATCGGAGGTGTCGACGATGCGGTCGGCGAGCTTGCGGATAGGAGCGAGCTGGAGTTGCTCGGCCTCGACCGCTTCCTCGAGCGAGATTCCCTCGGACTGCAGGGGATGGGGTCGGCGGCTCTCGCTGAACCGACGCACGAGAACGTCGTCTTGGGCCAGCAGGAACACGACGGTCGTCGCGAAGCCGCGCTCGTGGAGTCTTTGATGCGCTTCCGGAAAATCTTTAAGGAAGCCCCGTTCACGGATGTCGGTGACGATGGCGACCCGGTCGATGTTCTCTCCGCCCTTTGCGGTCAGCTCACCGAACGGGACAATCAATTTGGCAGGCAGGTTGTCTACACAGAAAAAGCCCGCATCCTCCAGCGCTTTCATCGCGAGCGTTTTCCCGGAGCCCGACTGGCCCGTGATGAAGACGAATCGGGCGCCTGCGGATGTTGGCGACTCAGGCCCGCTCATTCGGGATCGATGAGGCCGAAATTGCCGTCCGGCCGCCGATAGAGCACGTTGGTACGCCCGTGCTCGTTTCTGAATACCAAGAACTCCGCCTTCTCTTCTTCGAGTTGCATGACCGCTTCCTCGATGGCCATCGGCTTGACCACGAATCGACCACTCTCGATCACTTCCGGGGTCCGTTGGCGCTGTGTGTCCGGCACCAAGACTTCGAAGGTGCCGGCACCATCGGCCTTCGTGGACCGGCGCCGTTTCTTGTCGATGCGTTTCGCACGGTGCTTCTTCGCTTGGCTTTCGATTTTTTCGATCGCCAACGTAACCGATGACTTCAAATCCTCGGTGACCTCGGTCGCAGACATGTAGGTATTGCCGCGGCTATGGACGTTGAGCTCGGCTATTTGCCGAAACTTCTCCGTCGTGAGGGTGACGTGGACGTCGGTAATGCCGTCGATGAATTTGTCCAGCTTTGCGACGCGACGCTCGATGTAGGACTTCAATGACGCGGGCACCTCAATGTGCCGCGCAGTGATTTGGACCATCATGACGCGCTCCAGCTACGAGAACAGACGAACTCAGTTGTCGTCTTGTCGGCCGCGAGAACAGACCGACTCAGGTGTCGTCTTCTCGGCCGGGTCTGCTCACGAAGCGAAAGGACTACTATACAAGTTCTTCCGCTGGTTCGAAGGTGGAATGCGGAGCTCTTCTCGATACTTGGCAATCGTTCGGCGCGCGAGAATGAGGCCTTCGTCCTCCAGAATCTTGACGATCTTCGAGTCGGAGAGCGGTTTTTTCGGGTTCTCTTCCTCCACGATCTTGCGGATCCGCTGCTTGATCGTAACGGACGAGACGTTGCTGCCTCCAACGCTCGCGATGCCGCTGTGAAAGAAATATTTCATCTCGCAAACGCCTTGCGGGGTGTGAATGTACTTGTTGCTCACGACCCGAGAGACGGTCGACTCATGCATTCCGATATCCACGGCGACGTCGCGCAACACCAGCGGCCTCAGATGTTCGACGCCTTTGTCGAGGAAATCATATTGCTGCCGAACGATGCTATTGGCCACCTTGTAGATCGTCTTTTGACGCTGGTCGACGGATTTGATCAGCCACAGGGCGCTTCGAAGCTTTTCCTTGACGTATTCGCGGGTCGCTTGGTTGTCGTCCGACTTGTTCTCGAGCATGCGGCGATAGACGTTGCTGATCCGCAGCTGAGGCAGTCGGTCTTCGTTGAGGACGATCTCGTACTTCCCGTCCACCTTGAGGACGTAGACGTCCGGCGTAACGTAATGACTGCGCTCAGTGACGAACTTCGAGCCCGGATGCGGGTCTAGGTGCCGAATGACTTCGCACTCCGCGATGACGTCCTCGAGAGGCATCTTCATCGCTTTCGCAATCTCGGTGAAACGGTGATTCTGGAGGAGGTCGAGGTGCTCCGCGACCATTTCTTCGATGGCGGTGTCCGCGAGATCGAGACGGTGAAGCTGGAGAATCAGGCACTCTTTGAGATCGCGAGCCGCGACGCCCACCGGGTCGAACGCCTGAACTACCTTCAGCGCTCGCTCGACGTCCTCGGGAGAGTACTGGCCCATGGCACACAGCTCTTCCACCGAGGCTTGCAGGTAACCCCGCTCGTCGACGTTTCCGATGATCGCTTCTCCGATCTCGCGGACGATGGGCTCGAGGCTCTGCATCCGAAGCTGCCAATCCAGATGGTCGGCCAACGATGCCGCGGTGGACAGAGTGTTCTCGATCGGGGGGAGATCCGGCACTTCGAAGCTGGTGCGGGGCCGATACCCTTCGTCGAGGTAGTCGCTAAAAAACGACTCGTAATCGATCTCGTTCAACGAGTCCTGGGACTGTTCCTCTCGCTCCGCCTCGACCTTTGCTTCTCCCGCCAGATTATCAGTAGGTGTTTCGGGAGGTGCCCCATCGGAGGACTCCACCGAGTCCATGGAATCCGTCGACTGCTGCTCGACTTCCTCTTCCAGAAGCGGGTTCTCGGTGATCTCTTGTTGAAGCATGTCCGCCAACTCGAGCGTGGACATGGGGAGGAGCTTGATCGCTTGTTGAAGCGAAGGGGTGAGAATGAGCTTCTGCTGAAGTTTCGCTTGTAGAGTTAGCTTCTGCTGCACGCTTTTTCAGGCTTTCTCGACCATGCGCTAAGACCTGTGAGCCGTCCGCGCGTTTTCAATCCAACCGAAAGTCTTTTCCGAAATAGAGCCGCTTCACATCTTCGTTATCGGCCAGCTCTTCCGGATTTCCAGCGCAAAAAATCTTTCCGTCATTCATTATATAGGCACGATCCGTGATTTTGAGAGTTTCTCGGACGTTGTGATCCGTCACCAGAATGCCGATACCCCGGGCTTTCAAGTGCTCGATGATCTTCTGAATATCACCGATCGCGATGGGATCGATGCCGGCGAAAGGCTCATCGAGAAGCATGAACGAAGGTGACGTCACGAGCGCCCTCGTGATCTCAGCGCGACGACGCTCACCCCCCGAAAGAGTGTAGCCACGCGATCGCGCCAGTTGGGTAAGCCCGAGCTCATCGAGAACCTCCGCTAGCTTTGCTCGTTTCTCTCCCGGCTTCAACGGGAGCGTCTCGAGAATAGCGAGCACGTTTTCTTCCACCGTCAACTTTCGAAAAATCGACGGCTCCTGCGGCAAGTAGCTGATGCCGCTTCGTGCCCGCAGATACATCGGAAGCGACGTTATCTCGCGATCGTCGAGAAATACGCTTCCTGAATCAGGCTGCGTTAACCCGACGACCATGTGGAACGTCGTCGTTTTACCCGCTCCGTTCGGCCCGAGCAATCCAACGACCTCACCTTGACGCACCTCTACACTGACATCGTCCACGACCTTTTTTTTACGAAAGGACTTCGCGAGCGATTCTCCCCGGAGGATTTTCATCGGGTCCGAGGTTTGGAGCTATATGTAGTTTTGGTTCGGTTTTGTTCTTGACCGTCTACAAGAATCCTATCATCGGTGAGAAAGAATGTCAATTGCTTGCCTTCCGTGACTTTACCGGCATTTTCGAGCCATGCTTCCTCCCCGGTGATGGTCATACTCTCGTCCTTCGGCAAGTATCTTGCATCATCCCCGCTGGCTTTTCCCTCGGCCGTTTCGATCGCCACTTCGCCCGACGCGACGATCTCTTGCACCCCGCCTCCTTCGGCGGACAACTTTACGTCGATCGAAGCTCCCGAGAGCGTCATCTTCGAAGACTGCATCCGCGCGTCCACCCGATACTCGAAGATTTGCTCTTTCGCCCGGTACACCATTCCCTCGGCCCGTGTGTGCGTCGGAACGGGCTTCGCGGGGTCGTCCGGATTCGCCATTTGAAGGAACACGCTTCGCACTGACCCGTCAGCGATGAGGTCGCCTGTCTTCTGGTGAATCTCGATCGACTCGGCCTCGATGCGGTTCTCTCCTTGGAACGCCCGGGCCGCGCCTCGATATTTGGCCACATCGCTCGCGCGGGAATAGGCCATGTGATCGGAGACGAAATGGACCGGCCGCTTCTCTTCCGATCCGCTGCCGGGAAAGACTCCGACCCCTTCCGATGCGATCCGTCCCGAGGCCCGCACTCTGCCTTCGCCAGTGACGTCTCCGCTCTCCATATCGAGCTCGATCCGGTCCGCGAGCAAGTTCGCCGTGGGATCCCAGAGTCGGGGCGATTCTGTCAAGATCAAGCGAGACGCCTTCGCTTCGAACACGCCGAGATCCGCGGTGGCTCGGACCGCGCCTTGTTCAAAGGAGACCGAGCGCGAACACTCCGCCCGAATCATATCTCCGGACCGCGGGTCGAACTCACTCTCTAATTGACGCGAACGGACAATCTTGGTCTCTTCCCCGCTATTTCGCGGAGTGAGCACGAGCTCGACCCCGCCGCGCCCACGTACTTCGATGAGCTCTCCGTTCTCATCGAACTCGAACGCGAGTAGATTACCCTCCAACGTCTTGTCGAGCCCGTCAGTGGCCTCTTCAGGAAGGAGCATGATGAGCTTGCCTCCGTCGAGGGCTCTCACCCTCGACAGCGTCTCGCCCCCCTCCTGGAAATCCATCTCGAGACGCTCGGTGAGTAGGCGCTTCGATCCCGGCTCACTCGTCAAAGCGGCGCTCGCATCGACACTCGATCCCACGTCCTCGTCTTCGGTCTCATCGGTCGCAGAGCGTGGCGCGCTCGCTACCCGCAATCGGAGGTCGACCGCTTCGAACGCCTCGACCCTAGTGACGAACTGATCGGTATCATCGAGATGAATCTGAAGGTCGTTTGCGTTCAGACGGCGGTTCGCTTGGACGACGCGCACATCATCGATGTATTGGACCCAGTGCCGATTGCGCATTAGGGTCGCGGAGCGACTCTGGACGTCGACGGGCGCGTCCCCGTCCTCGGAATAGGTCATCGCGACGCCATCGTTCAAGTAGAGCTCGCCTCGATTGATGGTGTAGGCCATGCTTCCGGAGGTGCCCGAAAAACCGGTCTTCGAATAGCGCACCGGCTCCGTGCTCCACACCCGGTCGGGAAACCGACGAAACTCGAGCGTGTTCGCTTCCAGTCGCAAGGACGTGTCGTCGACGACGACCACGTTCCCCTCCAAATGCACCGCGCGATTCGATTTGATCTCGCAGTGATCCGCGGTGACGACGACAGGGGTCTCGTCGCCGGCGTTGAACCGGATCGCGACGTCCTTGAAGATTTGCCCCGCCTCCGTTTGCCCAAAGCTCTCGGCAGCGGTTAGAGACCAAGCGGTACGACCTTCCGAGTCGAGCTGCTCGAGCTCTACTTCTCGCGAAGTCGGACTCGCCGGCTCATCGATATCCCCTCTTCGCGATGCGTTTGGCGTCCCGAAGCCTCGCCAGAAGAAAGACCCGACATAGCTCACCGAAGCGAGCATTAGGAAGAACAGACCCCACCGGATGACGCGGATCTGCCCGAAGGTCATGGCGCGCTGTTGACGCCGCTGCCGCTTCTGTCATCGTCGGTGCTCGCTGGACGCTCGAGTCCTATCTCACCCATGCGCCGAAACTTCCGATACCGCGCCTCGAGGCGTTGCTCTACCGTGAAAGCTTGTGAGCGCTCGAGTGCTTCGACGAGATACTTGTTGAGGATTTGGGCGGCTCTTTCGGGTGCTGTATGAGCCCCGCCCACGGGCTCCGGCACGATGCGGTCGATGAGTCCGAGCTCGTCGAGCTGCGGCGCCGTCAGGCGCAATCCTTCGGCGGCCTCTTCGGCGCGACCGGCATCTTTCCACAGGATCGCCGCACAGCCCTCGGGAGAGATCACCGAATAGACTGCGTGCTCCATGATGAGAATCTCGTCGCCGACCGCGATGGCGAGCGCACCCCCGCTGCCGCCCTCGCCCGCGATGGTAACGATCACCGGTACTCGGAGCCGGGACATCTCGCGGATGTTGACCGCGATCGCTTCCGCTTGGCCCCGCTCTTCCGCTTCGATGCCGGGATAGGCGCCGGGCGTGTCCACGAAACAAAAGATGGGGCGCGAGAACTTCTCGGCCATCTTCATGACGCGGAGGGCTTTGCGGTAGCCCTCCGGACGCGGCATGCCGAAGTTTCTCAAGATCTTTTGCTTCGTATCCCGGCCCTTTTGGTGTCCGATCACAACGACCGGCTGGCCGTGGAACCACGCCATCCCGCTCACGATCGCGGGATCTTCTGCGAAACGGCGATCGCCCTTGATCTCGACGAAGTCCGTGAACAAATACTCGATGAAATCGAGCGTGTACGGCCGTTGCGAGTGCCGGGCGACGAGGACTTTCTGCCACGCGGTAAGCTTTCCGTAGATCTCCCGGCGCATCTCGTCGAGCTTGGTTTGGAGGCGGGCGATCTCGCGTTCTTTCTGCGCATCGGCCGGATAACCGGTGAGCGATTCGATCTCTTTTTGCAGCGCTGCCAGCGGCTGCTCGAACTCGAGGATATCCGACGCCATGATCGGCCCAGTGTAGCAAAAGTGTCAGTCGCGTGGTGTGCTATCGTGAGATTCGGTTTACGAATTCTGAGTCCATCGCTATGTCGTTGTTCTTACTCGCTCTCACGTCCATCACCGCCGTCTCGCAGGCACAGCACCCAAAGTTGACCGAGTACCTCGACTTGACTCGGGCCACCCTCGAAAACCCGGTCACGCATGAGGAGCTTAGCCTGGCGGTGCTGTCTCCGGAAGGCGCGGCTGCGATCCGAGACTTGTTCGAGCGCACCCTCGAGCTCGGTATCACGCTCGACAACACCCTGATTACTCCGGAGCTCGGCGGTGAAGCCATGCTCCACGAGGGAGCGCTCACGCTCGTCGACTATCCCGACCCGGTTCACCCGATCGTGCGCGAGCTCGTCGCTCTCCAATCGGACCCATCTCGACTGCTTGCCTCCTTGCAAGCCACGACCGAGGGGCGTTTCCTGTTGGACAACACCGGCGGGTTGCATGCGCTGTTGTACCAGCTCAGCCAGAACCCACCGACCGAGTCTCAGAGCCACGTGCTCACAGACGTCATCCGTCGAAGCGTACAGACTCACTTCAAGACGTGGTCGACGGATCCGCTTATTCAGGCCGAGAGCATCGAAACGACGACTTGGCGTGGCCGCTATGTCGGGTTCTGGCACCTCCATCCGCCACGGGTCACTGCGCAGGGGTTTGGTGAGGGGATCGAGCCGAGCGTTCCCGACATGCATAACGCGGTCGAGCTCGGGCAGTTCCTTACCCTCGTGTTCCAGCCCGACGGGTTCGACCTCTACGATTTGAGCGATCTAGCGAAGCTCGGCTCGGCCGATCTCAGCCGAGCTCGAGTCATTCAGTATCGTGACGTCGCTTGGCGCGCTCATTTCGAGGCCTTGTTGCGCAAAGCCCAAGGCGAGAGAACGCCGTAGATCGCTTCGCTCGCCGGTGCCTCCACGCGGTGCTCCCGCGCGCTGCGAGTCAAGGTTCCATGGAGCGCTTCCAGCTCCATCGGTTTTGCGTGAGTGAGGTCGTAGTGGAGCGAGGAATACCACTCGCCGGGCAATTCTGAGGCGATGCTCATGATGCGCTCGGTGGTGTCCGGAGGCAAGTCCACCCCCACGGCCCGACCCACCGCCACCGCTTCTTCCACCAGGCGTTGGTACAGGCCGAAGGCGGCCTCCGAAGCCCGGATCTCTCCTATCGGTAGCCTGACCGCCGCGGTCATCCCCGCGGTCGCGCAGATCATCGCGTATTTGCGCCACAGCTCGACGCGAATGTCGGTCGCGAGCTCCGCGTCGATACCACCCCGCTCGCACACGGATAGGAACCGCTCGAGGCGCGGGCTCGCGGCCCCGGTAAGCTCTCCGAACACGATGCGGGCGAGCGAGCCTTGGTGCACGATGGCTCCGGGCTCCTCGATGGTCGACAGAATATAGGCGACCCCTCCCACGACGTGCTGCGCTCCAATCGTCGAAGAGAGCGTGTCTTCATTGTCCACCCCGTTTTGGAGCGTGATGACGGCGGTGTTCTCTCCCAAGAGCGGACCCAAATGCTCGGCAGCGCTCAGGGTCTCCGTTGCTTTCACGCAGAACAGCACGATGTCGCTCGCTCCGATCTCTTGGGGAGCGTCGGTGGCGGGAAGAGAGAGCGTCACGTCTCCACGCGGACTCGTTAGCTTGAGCCCGTCGCGTTTCAGGGCCGCCAAATGCTGGCCGCGGGCGATGAGGTGGACCTCGGCGCCCGTCTGCGCGAGTCGGGCGCCGAAATACCCTCCGATGCCCCCGGCGCCGAACACGGCAATCTTCATCGCTCTCGCGGTCGCCTCTTTGTCGGACGTCACGCCTGAACCGTCGTCGGGCCTTCGTCAGCATCGCCGAGCGGCTCCAGGCGACTCTTCGACAAGCGAACCGCGCCGTCACCGCACATCGCTTCGAGACTGGTCACGAGATCGGTCGTGGGGTCGACCCGAACGAAAGGGTGCGGGCGGATCAAGGCCGTGAAGTCTTTCCCTACGAGCTCGAAGCGAATTTCGCAGTCACCGCGATGGTGCTCGACGAGCTCTCGTAGGTGCGGCACCGTATCCTCATAGAATGATTCGAGCGTGACTCGCACCGTCATCGAGCCCGCCTCTCGTTGCCGTACCTCATCGAGCAAGACGATCTTGGCCGCCAAGACTTTTCCGCTGTCCTCGGCCGCTTCGGGCTTGCCTTTGACGAGGACGACGACATCGTTGCTCAGCAGTCCGAACGCTTCCTTGTAGAGAGTTGGAAACACGACGACCTCAGCGCCGCCATGCTGGTCTTCGAGTCGAAACACGGCCATGGCGTCACCCTTGCGGGTTCGCAAGGTCCGGATGCCGACGATGAGCCCCGCAATGGAGACCTCTTTCGCCTCGGGGTCGTCTCCCAGGGTGCGGGTATCGCAGGTCGCGTAAGTAGAGATCTCGTGCGTGTAGCTATCCAGTGGATGGCCGCTCAGGAAAAATCCGAGCGTCGCTTTTTCCGAGGCGAGAAGGTCCGTGTCGCTCCACTCCGGAAGATCGGGGAGCTGGTCGAGCTCGGGGGTTCGACGGACCGAGCCCATCTCGCCGAACAGATTCCCTTGCCCGCTCTCGCGCTCGCGCTGTACCTGCTGACCGTAGTCGAGCGCTCGATCGAGGGTCGCCGCGAGCTGTGAGCGTTTCGCGTCGGCGCCGAAGCTGTCGAAGCTTCCGGATTTGACGAGGCTCTCGAGCACCCGTTTGTTCACGAGCCGTAGGTCGACCTCCTCGCAGAGATCCGCCGGCGATGAGAACGACCCTTTGTTCTTCCTTGCCTCCAAGATGGACAAGATCGCAGACTCACCGACATTTTTAACCGCCGCCAGACCGAAGCGAATTTGCTCGCCCACCACCGCGAAGTCCAGCTCGCTCTCGTTGACGTCGGGGGGAAGCACTTCGAGCCCCATGTCGCGGCATGCATTGAGGTACTGCACGACCTTATCGGTGTTCTGTTTTTCCGACGTCAGAAGAGCCGCCATGAAGAACACGGGATAGTTCGCCTTCAAGTAGCCGGTCTGGTAGGCCAGCAGCGCATAGGCCGCGGAGTGAGACCGGTTGAAGCCGTAGCCCGCGAAATGCTCCATCAGGTCGAAGATCTTTCCGGCCTTCTTCTCAGGGACGTTCTTCTCTTTCGCACCCTGCATGAACTTCTCGCGCTGGGCCTCCATGACGTCCGCTTTCTTCTTGCCCATCGCGCGCCGGAGCATGTCCGCCTCTCCGAGCGTAAAGCCGGCGAGCTTCGACGCAATCTGCATCACCTGCTCCTGGTAGACGATCACGCCGAGCGTATCGGAGAGAATTTCCTCCAGTGCCGGAAGCTCGTATTTGACGGCCACTTTGCCCCATTTGCGTTTGATGAAATCGTCGATCATCCCGCTTCGGATGGGCCCCGGACGATACAAGGCGTTGAGTGCGGTCAAGTCATTGAGCTTCTCCGGCTTGAAACGTCGAAGAATGTCACGCATCCCTTCGCTTTCGAACTGAAACACCCCGAAGGTGTCCCCTCTGGTGAACAACTCATAGGTCTTGGTATCGTCGACGGGCAGGGTGTCGAGGTCGACCGTCTCACCCAGCTGGCGGGCGATCATCTTCACGCAATTGTCGATGAGCGTCAGTGTGCGCAGCCCGAGAAAATCCATCTTGAGCAGCCCGATATCTTCACAGTCCCGCATATCGAACTGCGTCGTGATTTCACCTCGGCTCCCTCGATAGAGCGGCAAATACTCGGTCAGTGCCTCGGGAGCGATTACCACACCTGCCGCGTGGGTCGAAGCGTGCCGGCTCACACCTTCTAGCCGCTTCGCGGACTCGACGAGACTTGCGACTTGCGGGTCGTTCCGGATGGCTTCCTGGAGCTGCGGCACTTCCTCGAGGGCCGACTCCAGGGTCGCGTCGAGCGTCGCCGGGATGAGTTTCGCGATCCGGTCGACGTCCGCATAAGGAATGTCGAGGACGCGTCCGACGTCACGAATGACGGCGCGCGCCTTCATCGTCCCGAAGGTAATGATCTGCGCGACGTTGTCTCGACCGTATTTCTCCGTCACGTATTCGATCACTTCTCCTCGCCGCGCTTCGCAAAAATCGATATCGATATCGGGCATCGACACCCGTTCCGGATTCAAGAAGCGCTCGAAGAGAAGCTCGTGCTCGAGCGGATCGATATCGGTGATCCTCAAGCTATAGGCAACGAGGCTGCCCGCGGCCGAGCCCCGCCCCGGACCGACCGGAATCCCCTGATCGCGTGCATAGCGAATGAAATCCCACGTGATGAGGAAGTAGCTCGGAAACCCCATCTCGTCGATGATGCCGATCTCTCTTTTCAACCGAGCTTCGTACTCCGCCCGATCGTGCCGGGCAGCCGGACCGATGACGCGCCACCGCGCCTCGAGTCCCTCCCAGACCACGCGCTCGAAGTAGCTGTTGACGGTCTCCCCCTCGGGAACCTCGAACCGGGGGAGTTGAAAGCCGTCGCGGTCCATGTTGATCTCGACTCGCTCCGCGATGTTGAGAGTGTTGTCGTAGGCCTCCTGATAACCCGCGAACAGCGCGCTCATTTCCTCCGAAGACTTGAAGTAGAACTGGTTGCCCGGATAGCGCATCCGTTTCTCGTCGGCGGCTTTCTTGCCGGTGCCGATGCACAGCAAGATGTCATGCGCCACGGCGTCATCCTGAGAAATATAGTGACAGTCGTTGGTGGCGACGGTCTGGATCCCTTCCTTGCGCGCAAGCTCCATCAAGCTCGTGTTGACTTTTTGTTCGTCCTTCGACCCCTGACCGTGATCTTGAATCTCGAGAAAGAAATTGTCCTTTCCCAGAATGTCTCGAAAGACACCGGCCGCTCGGAGCGCCTTCTGATCGTCGCCCCGCAGCGCGGCTTGCGGGACCTCCCCTTTGAGGCAGGCGGACAGACCGATCAGCCCCTCGGAGTGTTTCGCGAGGAGCTCCTTGTCGATGCGGGGCTTGTAGTAGAACCCTTCGAGGAAAC
>JAJCXL010000248.1 GCA_029263435.1 Acidobacteriota bacterium
GAAGAGCCTCATCGAGGCCGTGGACTTCGATCATCCGATCTTCACACTCGAGGGAATCACTGCTCAGAAGAGACGACACGAGATCAACGGCCGGAACCGAACTTCGTTCTGCGGAGCCTACTGGGGATACGGCTTTCACGAGGACGGCGTTCAAAGCGCTCTCTTGGCGACGGAGCCGTTCGGAGTCGGCCTATGACGAGAAGCTGCATCTACGTCGGGTCGTTGCGGCATCGACGCTTCGCTCCGAGGGTTCATGAGTTCGACTATCCGCTCTTCATGATGTATCTCGACCTCGAGGAGCTGCCGGAGCTGTTCGACGGCCGCCTTCTTTGGTCGGCGAAACGCCCAGCGCCGGCGCGCTACCGACGCTCGGACCACTTGGGCCCGAGCGACAAAGACCTCGCTCGGTGTGTTCGCGAGCTCGTCGAGTCTCGTATCGGACGACGACCTCGAGGCCCGATCCGACTTCTGACTCACTTGCGCTATCTGGGCTATGGGTTCAATCCGGTCAGCTTCTACTACTGCTTCGACCAAGACGACGAGGTCGAGGCCGTCGTCGCCGAGATCAACAACACCCCTTGGGGTGAGCAATATTGCTACGTCGTCGACGGCCTGCGCGACGACGCCATCGACAAGGCCTTTCACGTGTCTCCGTTTCTAACCATGGAGCAACGTTATCAGTGGGGATTCTCCGCTCCGGGAGAACACCTCTCCGTTCATATGGAGAACCACACGGACAGCGGAAAAATATTCGACGCGACCCTCAACATGGAGCGCGAAGCGATCACGACCGCCTCGCTCAACCGCATCCTCGTCCGCTTTCCCGTCATGACCGCCAAAGTCGTCACCCGCATCTACTGGCAAGCCGCGCTGCTGTGGTGGAAGAAGTGCCCCATCTCTCCCCACCCAAAGCTCGACACATCCACTGAAGGACTGAAGCCTCGATGAGACAAACTCTCGCACTCTCTCGAACTTCGTCGCCGAAGGAGCGCTGGCTCGACGGTGTCGCTCGCCGCATCGTGGTAGGCGCTCTGGAGCGGCTCACCCAGGGAAGGCTCATCCTCGTCGACGACGACGCTCAATCGGAGTTCGGCGATCCCCGAAGCGCACACGTCGTACGCGTCAGGATCGCGAGCTCTGAGTGTTATCGCCGAGTGGCCTTCGGCGGGACCTTGGGGGCTGCGACCGCCTACATGGATGGTCTGTGGCGGACCGACGACCTCCCCGCGCTCATCGCGCTGGTCGCTCGTAACGAGCAAGTACATTTCGGCCTGGAGAGCGGGTGGGCGCGCTTGGCCCAGCCGGTCCAGCGACTACGCCATTGGCTCCGGCGAAACACGAGATCCGGCAGCCGACAAAACATCTCCGAGCACTACGACCTCGGTAATGATTTCTATCGGTTGTTTCTCGACCCGACGATGGCCTATTCCTGCGGCGTGTTCGAGAGCGACCAGGATAGCCTCGAAGCCGCCTCGGTGAGAAAGTTCGACCGGCTCTGCCGCAAGTTGCGGCTGGGCTCGGAGGATCGATTGCTGGAGATAGGCACCGGATGGGGCGGCTTCGCGATCCACGCGGCGCGCGAGTTCGGGTGTCGGGTCACCACGACGACGATATCCGACGAGCAATTTGCTTTCGCGACAAAACGGATTCGACGCGAAGGTTTGACGTCGCAGATCGAGGTCCTTCAAAAAGACTATCGCGATCTAGAGGGTCGCTTCGACAAGATCGTCTCGATAGAGATGATCGAAGCGGTCGGAGACCAGTATTACGATACTTTCTTTCGAACCTGCTCTCACCTGCTCGAGCCTCATGGGCTAATGGCGCTGCAGTCCATCACGATCGCGGACCAGGAGTTCGAGCGACATCGAAGGGAAGTCGACTTCATCAAGCGCTTCGTGTTTCCGGGGAGCTGCATTCCTTCTGTGACATCGCTGTTACACTCCGTCACCTCATCCACGGATATGCGTTTGTTCGGCATGGAGGACATCACCCGCCACTACGTAACCACTCTGAGACGCTGGCGGGCGTCCTTCTGGAACAACCTCGAGGCCGTCCGCGAGCAAGGATTTTCGGAGCGCTTTATTCGAATGTGGGACTTCTATCTCGGCTACTGCGAAGGCGGATTCAGCGAGAGGTATCTCGGAAACGTCCAGCTCGTTCTCGCGAAGCCCGCCTGGCGCGACGGTCTCGAATGAACGCGATGGTCAACGTCGTGCTGTTTCAGCTCGGGTGGTTCGCGAGCGTGTGGGGCGCGGCGAAACAACTTCCTTGGCTCGGCGTTTCGGTCGTTGCGATCGTGGTTTCCCTGCATCTGGCGTTTCGAGGAAAACCCAACGAGGTAAGTCTCATCGCAGCGAGCGCCGTCATGGGAGTCGCTTTCGACACGGTTTTCTTGCACACCGGCATCGTCGTCTACCAGGCGTCGACCGCACCAGAGTGGCTCGCGCCCTGGTGGATCGTCGCGATGTGGGCCAACTTCGCGATCACGCTTCGCCATAGCGTCGCGTGGCTATCGGGTCGATGGGTCGCCACCGCGGTCCTGGGCGCTTTGGGCGGCCCCTTGGCCTATTGGGGCGCCTCGAATCTAGGAGCTGTCCGCCTGCCTTCGCCTCCCCTCGCCGCGGCGGTGCTCGCCGCCTCTTGGGGAGCCGCGGTCTCCGCGTTGTTCTGGATGTCTCGCCGGATGGAGGAGAGTCCCGCATGAAGCTCCTCGTCACCGGCGCGACCGGCTACATCGGAGGCCGACTCGTGCCTCGTCTGCTCGATGCGGGCCACGAGGTGCGGTGCTTGTCCAGAAGCGCCCGCAAGCTTCAGGCACGTCCATGGGCCGAGCGTGACGGCGTCGAGTTGTTCGAAGGCGACGTGGCGGACCCAACGACGCTCGATGACGCACTCGAGGACTGCAACGCCGCCTACTACCTGGTCCATTCGATGGAAGCCGCGGGGAAGAGCTACGCGGAAGTCGATCGGAAGCTCGCCCTCGGTTTCGCCGCCGCCTCCGAGCGCGCGGGGGTCGAGCGCATCATTTACTTGGGCGGGCTCGGTGAGACCGGGGCCGATCTGAGCGAGCACTTGTCGTCTCGAAGAGACGTGGAGGACGCGCTGTCGTCGACTCGAGTGGCCCTCACCACCTTGAGGGCCGCGATGATCATCGGCTCCGGCTCCGCCTCTTTCGAGACGTTGCGCTACCTCGTGGAACGGTTGCCGATCATGGTCACGCCGAAATGGGTGAAGACCGAATGCCAACCGATTGCGGTCAGAGATGTCTTGAGTGTGCTCGAGGCCGTGCTCACTCTCCCGGAGACCGTAGGGGGCACGTTCGACATCGGCGGCGCCGACATCATGACCTATCGGGAGATCATGCAAACGATGGCGAGAGTCCTCGGACTCAGGAAGCGCCTCATCATCCCGGTTCCGGTCCTCACTCCGCGGTTGAGCTCCGCGTGGATTCATCTCGTCACTCCAATCAGTCATCAGCTAGCCCGCCCGCTGGCCGAAGGACTCCGTAACCGTGTCGTTTGTAGAGACGACAAGATTCAGCAGCTGATGGGTCAGAGATTTCTTGGTGTCGAGGCGTCCATTCGGGCGGCCGTCGACTCGAGGCGGGAGAACCGGGTCGCGACCGCCTGGTCCGACACCGGCGTCATGCCGGGAGACCCGGATTGGGCCGGGGGCACCACCTATGTCGACGAACGGAGCGTCGAGGTCGACGCGAGCCCAGCGAGGGTGTTCGAGGCGGTGGTGGCGATCGGAGGCGATACTGGCTATTTCGCCGCCAACTGGCTATGGCGTCTGCGAGGAGCTTTAGACCGACTCGCCGGCGGGCCGGGATTGAGACGGGGAAGACGCGATCCGGCTAGGGTTGCTTACGGCGATACCGTGGATTTCTGGCGCGTGACCGACGTCGTCGTCGATCAAGGACTCGAGCTTCGCGCGGAGATGAAGCTCCCCGGCGAGGCTACCCTCAGCTTCGATATCGAGCCCGACGACACTGCCGGAGGAGACGAACGTTGTCGTCTCACCCAAACGGCGCGGTTCAAACCCAGAGGGCTCGCAGGAATCCTCTACTGGTACTCGGTGGCACCCCTGCACAGCTTTGTCTTCGCAGGGATGCTTCGTGGCATCGCGACAGATGCACGAAGCCGCCAAGTGCGCGCGCGAGCGAACGACGCCCCACGGCCGGCCGCGTCCGCCGCTAGCGGCTAGCGTGAGCCGAGCGTGGTGCGACTACTTGTCAACCGAGTACTTCGTAAAAGCCCCGCCGGCTTGGGTCAGGGAGTTCGGCCCTTCCGCGGCGTACACGTTTCCGTCCGCATCGACCGCGACGCCTTCTCCGGCCGTCCCTTGATAGACCCTGCTCTCGCGCTCGAAGGGCGGAATGAAAGCGGTGATGTGGTCCCCATCAACCGGTCCAATCCGAACGCCGTTGCGCCAGTTCGCGTGGTTGGTCGGGCTCGACTCAGAGTCGATCGCGTAAACCATTCCGTCTTTGATGAACAAACCGCTGATGCGTCCGTACGCGTAGCGCGATTCGAGGTAGTTGCCCTCTTGGTCGAAGATCTCGAGGCGATGATTGCCGCGGTCCGCGACCCAGAGCCGACCTTGCGCGTCGAATGCCAGCGCGTGAGGCGTTCGGAACTCACCGTGGCGGACGCCTATCTGTCCCCACTCTTTGATAAACGTTCCATCGGCCGAGAACTTGAGGATGCGAGCCGTATTGCCGGCCTCCAGGCCTTCTTGCATCGCCTGGTTCGTCGTCATGCCCTGCCCGTTGTGGCCGTCACCCACGAAGATGCTTCCGTCCGGTGCGGTGATCACGTCGTTCGGTTGGTTGAACTGATTAGGACCGCTTCCCGGCTTTCCAGCGGTACCGAGGCTCATCAGAAGCTCGCCGTCGGGGCTGAACTTGTGGACTTGATGACCCTTCGTTCCCTCGTCGTTGCCCGCGAAGTCCGTCACCCATACGTTTCCCTCGGCGTCGACGTGGATACCGTGAGGGACGACCATCACACCGCCGCCGAAGTTCGCGAGCACCTCACCGGTGTTTCGGTCGAACTTGAAGACCGGATCCACCGCGTTGTTGTCACAGTTGATGGGAACCCCTGCACCGAAGTTGGCGGCGCCGCAGCGCTCATACGCCCAGATGTGCCCATCCATCGGGTCGATGTCGATTCCGGCCGTCGTACCCCACTCTCGACCTTCGGGCAGCGTGCCCCAATTGATCGTTACGTTCGGAGCAGGGTTCGGAAATCCCTCTCCGGTGATGAGGTTGCCGGCCGGCATGGCCGACGACGCGTCCGCCATTGCCTCGGGAGCGCCGGATTCGGGGGCGCAGCCAAACGTAAGCAATACGGCGCAGCTAAACAATACGGTATTCATGGCTCGAAACGATGGCATAACAACTCCTTTAATCATTCAGCACGTATTCTAGGCTCTCGGCCCGGCTCAGGATACACCCGTTTGAGCCCGTTCGGGTGGGTCGCTCCCGTCCCGGTCGAAGGAATGAGACGAGGGCCGTACGCATGAACCCTGTTCGGATCCGCTCGCTCAATCGTCACGGCCCACGCTCAGACGGGCATTTCGTCCTCTACTGGATGACGGCGTTTCGACGCTCGAGCTGGAACCACAGCCTCGATCGCGCGGTGGCGCTCGCGGTCGAGCTCGACAAACCGCTCGTCGTGCTCGAAGCGCTCCGCGTCGGTTACGCGTGGGCGAGCGATCGATTTCATCGGTTCGTCCTCGACGGCATGGCGGACAACGAGAAGGCGTTCAGCCAAACCCCGGTCTGCTACTACCCCTACGTCGAGCCCCATCCCGGCGCGGGCTCGGGCCTGCTCGAGTCGCTTGCGGAGCGCTCCGCGATGGTCGTGACGGATGACTTTCCCGCCTTCTTCCTCCCGCGCATGGCTCGAAGTGCGGCAGCCAAGCTGGAGACCATGGGTGTAGGGATCGAGGCGGTCGATGGTAACGGGCTCTACCCGATGCGCGCGACGGAGCGGGTTTTCACCCGCGCTTTCGATTGGCGCCGCTATCTCCAGAAGAACTTGCCGGACCACTTCGAAGACAGACCGCGCGTCTATCCCCTGCGAGGCACCAAGCTCACGCCGGCCACCGTTCCCGCCGCCGTGCAAAAGAAGTGGCCTCGGGCTTCCGAAGACTTACTCCAGGGTGATCGCTCGGCTTTGGCGGAGCTCCCCATCGATCATGGCGTCGCGGCTGTCGCGGAGCGCGGCGGTTCTGTGGGCGGCCGGAAACGATTGTCGGTCTTCGTCGACGACTCGCTGGCCGGCTATGCGGAGAAGAGAAACGATCCGGACGCGGACGGGTCCAGCGGTCTATCGGCTCATCTCCACTTCGGACACCTGTCGGCTCACGAAATCTTCTGGCGGATCGCGAACGCACAAGGATGGTCGCCCGGCGAGCTGAGCGCGAGCACGAGCGGAAGCCGCACCGGATGGTGGGGCATGGGAGAAGGTGCCGAGGGTTTCTTGGATCAGCTCGTGACGTGGCGCGAGATTGGCTTCAACATGTGCGCTCATCGCAGCGACTACGCTCAGTACGACTCGCTTCCGGATTGGGCCAAGCAAACGCTCGCGATTCACGGCCCCGACGAGAGGCCCTACCTCTATTCACTCGAGGCGTTCGAGGCGGCGGAGACTCACGACCCGATCTGGAACGCGGCCCAAAGGCAGCTCGTCCGAGAAGGTCGCGTGCAGAACTACTTGAGAATGCTCTGGGGGAAGAAGATCCTCCACTGGACGCGAACCCCCGAGCAGGCGCTCGAGATCATGATCGAGCTCAACAACAAGTACGCCCTCGACGGCCGAGACCCGAACTCCTATAGCGGGATTTTCTGGACCCTCGGCCGCTATGACAGGGCGTGGGGTCCCGAGCGCGAAGTGTTCGGAAAGATTCGCTACATGAGCTCCGACAACACGAAGCGCAAGCTCAAGCTGAAGAACTATCTCGACAACTATGGCGAGACCTCGGCCGGGCCGCTCTTCGACGCCGTGCGGGATCCGTGAACGCCGATTCCGATGCGCTACCCGAGACGACCGACGTGCTCGTCATCGGCGCGGGGTTCGGTGGACTCGCGGCGGCGCTGAAGCTTTCGGAGCTCGGCGCGCGAGTCGTGCTCTGCGAAGCGCTCAATTATCCCGGAGGCTGCGCCAGTACCTTCACGCGCGGCGGCTACCGCTTCGAAGCGGGCGCGACGTTGTTCTCGGGCTTGGGAGTCGGCCAGCTCTTTCGTGGATGGATCGACCGCTACGACTTGGATGTCGAAGTCGATTGGCTAGACCCGGTCGTCGAGATCCGTACCCCCGCCGGCCGATTCCTCGTGCCCGCGGAGCGCGAGAGACTGGTAGAGCTACTCTCTAACGCCCCCGGCGCACCGAAAGAAGCCGTCGTTAAGTTCTTCGAGCGCCAGCGTGCGGTCGCCGACGTCATATGGGCTCTCATGGACCGGCCTGAGCTCATCCCTCCGTTCGGCCTACGCGCGTGGTGGAGCCATACGCTTCGACTGAAGCGGTACTTACCTTTACTTCCGCTGATGGGACGCTCGCTCGACTCCGTCGTTCGGGAGCACGCCCTGGAAGACCACGCCGCTCTCGACTTGTACCTTCGGTCGCTGTGTCAGATCACCGTGCAATGTCCTCCATCGGAGGCCGAAGCTCCATTCGCTCTCGCGACGATGGACTACTACTTTCGAGGGACCGG
>JAJCXL010000249.1 GCA_029263435.1 Acidobacteriota bacterium
TGCCGTATTCGTCCGCGACGTTTCGGAAAGCGGCGAGGGCCGAAGCGTGTTTTTCCTGGGCCGTCGCGAACGATGCGACCCCGGGCGGAGGTGCCGGAGCGGATGGAGAGAGCACGACTCCGTGGTACTGATCGAGCGCGGCCGCCAATAAAGCCGAGGCCGAGTCGGACTGTCGCGTGCGATACACGCTCGCCCCGGTCAGGAGAAGGCCCGCTCCAATGACGATGAAAAGACCGTTGACGAGGTTTCTACGGTTCTCGCGTGCCCAGACGATCGCCTGGTCGAGCCAATGGACGAGCTCGTCTTGCTTCAAATGATGCCGTTGGGCCCGTTTCACCTAAACCACCTCCGTTAAACGCAATCGTGCAAAGCTTGAGTCTCCCTCTCCTCGAAGTTTCTGTCAACCCGCCTCGCGCATCTCCAGACCGAGCCGGAGGCTGGTATCATGCGCTGCTGATGACGACGGAGGTCGACCCCGAGGAACCCGATGCCGAATGAAACGAATACCGCCTTGCACCCGGCACGCTGCGAATGACGCCGAAGCCCAGCTTCGGCGAGCACGATGCCGACTCGTTCCGGGAAGGCACCCATGCTCACCTCCACCATTACTTCGGTGCTCACCCGACCGAGCTCGATGGCGCCTCCGGGTGTCATTTTGCCGTGTGGGCGCCGAACGCGTCAGAAGTGGCGGTCATTGGAGATTTCAACGGGTGGAGCACCTCTGAGTCTCCCCTCGAAAGCGACCCTGGTACCGGCATCTGGAGCGGGTTCGTGGCGGGCGCCGAACCCGGCGCTCACTATAAGTACTACCTCCGCTCCAAGCATGGCGGCTACGACGTCAACAAATCGGATCCCTTCGCGTTCTATCGAGAAATCCCGCCAGAGACGGGCTCGATCATTTGGGAGCCTCGACACCATTGGACCGACGCCCCTTGGATGGAGGCTCGTGCGGAGCGTGATGCTCTGGACGCCCCTTGGTCGATCTACGAGATCCATCTGGGCTCGTGGCGGCGCCCGAGCTCAGGTGCACTCCCGAGCTATCGAGCGATCGCTATCGAGCTGGCCGAATATGTCTCAGACTTGGGCTTCACGCACGTGGAGCTCCTGCCCGTCATGGAGCACCCCTACTACCCTTCATGGGGCTACCAGACCACCGGCCACTTCGCCCCGACGAGCCGTTACGGCGCTCCGGAAGACTTCATGTACCTCGTCGATGTCCTCCATCAACACGAGGTCGGCGTCATCCTGGATTGGGTACCGTCGCACTTCCCTTCCGATGCGCATGGCTTGGGTTTTTTCGACGGCACTTACTTGTACGAGCACGCCGATCCACAAAAGCGGATCCATCCCGATTGGGACAGCCTCGAGTTCAACTATGGGCGCGGCCAAGTGCAGAGCTATCTCCTCAGCAGCGCCATGTATTGGCTCGATCACTATCACGCGGACGCGCTCCGGGTCGACGCGGTTGCCTCGATGCTCTATCTGAACTACTCACGCGAGGAGGGCGAATGGACGCCGAATCGGCTCGGCGGACATGAGAGCTTGGAGGCGGTCGAGTTCATCAAGCGGTTCAACCTGGCAGCCTACCAACGGCGGGGCACGCACACGATCGCCGAAGAATCGACCGCGTGGCCATTGGTGTCTCGTCCCACCGACAGCGGCGGCCTCGGGTTCGGCATGAAATGGGACCTCGGATTCATGCACGACACCCTCGACTTCTTCGCCGAAGAGCCAAAGCATCGCCGGTTCCATCAACGCAAAGTGACCTTCCGGACGATGTACGCGTTCTCCGAGAACTTCGTGCTGCCGCTGTCGCACGACGAAGTCGTCCACGGCAAAGGGTCCTTGCTCTCCAAGATGCGAGGCAAGGGCTCCGACCAGTTCGCGAACTTGCGCCTGCTATTCGGCTACATGTGGGGTCAGCCCGGGAAGAAGCTCGTGTTCATGGGTGGCGAGTTTGGTCAGCGGCGAGAGTGGAGCCATGACGAGTCCCTGGAATGGTTCGTCCTCGAGCACCCCGACCACCTAGGCATCCAGCGCTGGCTGCGAGACCTCAACCGCCTCTACCGGGGCGAGCCGTCGCTTCATCGAGGCGATTTCGCATCCAGCGGGTTCGAGTGGGTGAACTGCGACGAGAACGGCACCAGCGTCATGGCCTTTCTTCGTGTCAGCGACGAGCGTCCGGTGCTCGTGGTGTGCAACTTCGGCGATGTCGCGCGCTTGGATCACCGCATCGGTTTGCCGGAGGACGGTGCTTGGCAGGAGCGCCTGAACAGCGATAGCACCCACTATGGCGGAAACGGCGAAGGCAATCTCGGCGTCGTCGATGCCGAAGCCGCGCCCTACGATGGTCAGCCATTCTCCGTCAACCTCACGCTGCCGGCGCTTGGGGTGCTCTACTTCACTCCTGCGCGCTCGGCCACGGGTGTCGCTGCCGGCCGTCGACGAAAATGAGATATATCTGCGTTCACGGACATTTCTATCAACCACCGCGGGAGAATCCCTGGCTCGAAGCGATCGAGCCGCAGGATTCCGCCGCGCCCTATCACGACTGGAACGCGCGGGTGAGCGCGGAATGCTACGCACCGAATACCGCCGCTCGCATCCTCGACCGAGACAACCAAATCGTCTCCATCGTGAACAACTACGGCCGCATCAGTTTCGATTTCGGTCCGACCCTGCTGTCATGGCTCGAGCAGAAACAGCCCTCGGTCTATGGCGCCATCCTTAGAGCGGATCGAAAAAGCCACGAGCGGTTCTCCGGTCACGGCTCCGCGATGGCCCAAGCCTACAACCACACGATCCTTCCGTTGGCGACGAGCGCGTCGAAGAGGCTTCAAGTCGTCTGGGGGGTTCGGGATTTCGAGCATCGGTTCGGACGGAAGCCCGAGGGTATGTGGCTCCCCGAGACTGCGGTGGACCTCGAATCGCTCGAATACCTGGCGGAGTCCGGGATCCGATTCACGGTGCTCGCGCCCTCGCAAGCGCATCGGGTCCGACCGAAGGGTGCCCAGAACTGGGAGGATGTCTCGGGGACGCGCATCGATACGACCCGCCCCTATGAGCAACGTCTCCCTTCCGGCAAGACCATCGCGATATTCTTTTACGACGGTGTGCTCTCGCGAGGGGTCGCCTTCGAAGGGCTCTTGCACCGAGGTGAGGCTTTCGCGGCCCGACTGGTCGAGGCAGCTCCGGATGAGCCTCGCACGCCCGGCGACGAGACGCGCTTGGCCCACATCGCGACCGACGGCGAAAGCTATGGCCATCACCATCCGCACGGCGACATGGCTCTCGCGTTCGCGTTGGATGCCATCGGGAACCGCGACGGGGTCACGCTCACGAACTATGGCGAGTTCCTCGAACGCTTCCCGCCTACGAGCGAGGTGGAGATCTTCGAGAGATCCTCGTGGAGTTGTGCGCACGGTGTGGAGCGGTGGAGAAGCGACTGTGGTTGTCACACCGGCGGTCCTCTCGGCTGGAATCAACGCTGGCGGGGACCGCTCCGAAACGCGCTCGATTGGCTCTACGACCGCGCGTCGTCGTTGTACTCCGAGCGAGCCCAAGAAGCGTTTCGCGATCCTCAGCAGACGCTCGACGACTACGTGGACGTGGTCAACGATCGCGATCCCTCCCGGGTGGCGTCGTTCCTGAAACAGCATTTGGCTGCCCCCGTCGGCACCGACGAGGGGGTGCATGAGCTCAAGCTGCTAGAGCTTCGTCGCCAGATCGAGCTCATGTACACGAGCTGCGGTTGGTTCTTCAATGATCTCTCGGGGCTCGAGACCGTTCAGATCCTGCGCTACGCCGGCCGCGCGGTACAGCTCACCGAGGATCTCTCGGGCATGAGCGTGGAGCGCCCTTTTCTCGAGAAGCTCGACGAAGCCATGAGCAATCGTTTCGATCGCGGCTCGGGACGAGAGATCTATGAGCGATCGGTTCAGCCCGCGAAGATTACGTGGGAAATGCTCACGGCGCACTATGCCATCGACACATTCTTCGAGACCGGGCCGGCCAGCGCATCGCTTTACTGCCATGACGTGGTCGGCGAACGGGGGGAGATAGCGACGCTGAAAAACGGGCGCATCGCCTCCGGCACGGCCCACATGACCTCACGTATCACGCGCTCGAAGGAGGCATTGCACTTCGTCGTGCTTCATCCGGGTGGGCCGCGCGTCCTCGTCGGCGTCCATCGCGGAACGACGGGGGCGGAGGCGCTCGTCGACGCGATCGTGCAAGGCGACGGAGCCAACGCCGCGAAGATGCTTCGAGGCCACTTCGGCCGCCACGTCTACACTTTGGACTCGTTGTTCGGTGACGAACGACGTCGTATCGTCGAGACCCTGCTGTCTTCGACCCTCGCCGAGGCGGAGGCGAGCCATGTCCGCGTCGCGAAGAAGCACGGCCCCACGATTCGTTTTCTCGTGGAGCTCGGCGTTCCGATACCACCCGCCCTCTCCGCCGCGTCGGAGATCGTCGCCAACGCCAATCTACGCCGAGCGTTCACCGAAGAGCCCCTCGATCCCGATCGGATCTCACTCCTGCTCGACGAAGCCGCGGGCTCCGGAGTTCAGCTCGATACCCCCGAGCTCTCTTTCCTCCTCGAGCACGCGATCCACGAATCGGCGCAGGCTTTTTTCTCTGGAGAAAGGAATCTAGAGGAGCTACAGCGTCTCGATAGAAGCGTCGCTCTCGCGCGCCGAGTTCCCTTCGAGGTCGAGCTCTGGAAGATTCAAAACCTCTACTTGAGGGCGAGGCGCGATCTCGATCTCGTTCGAGGTGCGTCCGACGACTGGATGACGGCGTTCCGATCGCTGGGAGCGCGACTCTCCATTCGGACACCCGGACCCTAGCCGCCGGTGGTGAAAGTGCGGCTGCATTCGAGGGGCGATGCATCCCGGCTGATAGCGTTGCTCCGCACTCGAATATGGGCAATATCCTCCTTCGTCGCGCCTTGTCAGCCGGGCGCCTCGCCCCTCTCGTTGCGTCGCCCCACTTTCGCCACGGACCGCTAGCAACCCGTGCTCGACCGGTCCCTCACCCGATTGGCGCGTAGCGCCGGGGTCGTCACGCGATACCGAGACCTCGACGGCAACGAGGTCTCCGCGTCTCCGGAGGCTCTCGTCGCGGTGCTCCAAGCGCTGGGAGTCGATATCTCCGGACCGGAGGACGCCCCACGCGCTGTCGACAGGCTCCACGCGTCGGAAGCGAATCGAGTCGCGCCCGTCTGCGCGGTGCTCTGGGATGATGGCCCCGACGGCGTCACGCTCTGCCTGCCGGAGACTCTCTCGTCGCGCGGTTTCACGACGGCCCTCACGCTCGAATCGGGACAGACTCGTGAATGGTCGCCCTCGGGCCGTACGCTGATCCGCCGACGAAGCGGCAGGAGGAGCGGGAGCTCCGATCGTCACACGGTCGTTCGCCTACCACTCCCGTCCCTACCACATGGGTACCACCGTTTCAGCGTCGAGCTCGACGGAGTCACGCACGACACACTCCTCCTCCGCGCCCCGAATCGAGCGTTTCACGATCCCTCGCGCGGACGGCGCTGGGGGCTGTTCGCTCCAATCTACGCCCTCCACTCGCGGCGTTCCGACAACATGGGCTCCTACGAGGAGCTCGGGCGTCTCCTGGACTTGGTCCGATCCTACGAAGGAGGGTTCGTCGCGACCCTTCCTTTTCTCGCGTCATTTCCCGGCGAATCGAGCCCGTACTCCCCGCTGAGCCGACTGTTTTGGAACGAGATGTATCTCGGGGCCGACCACCCCGTGGAAGTCGCCGGCTCCGGGCCGGATCTGATCGATTATCGAGCGCTCGCCTCCCATCGGATGCCGGCTCTTCGTAAGAACGCCGAGCGAGCGTTTCGCGACCACCCGGACGAGCTCCAAGAGTTCTCCGACCAGTCGCCGTCGCTCGTCGACTATGCGCGCTTCCGCTCAGCCCTCGAACGGCTCGGCCCGAAGTGGACCGACTGGCCACGAGCCGCAAGGCGCGGCGAGCTGGGCTCGGCAGACGTTGACGAGCGAGACGTGCGCCTGCACGTGTATGCGCAAAAGCTCGCGCATGAACGTCTCGAGGCGATGTCGGGCGCCGCCGGCGGTCTTTTCTTGGATCTGCCAATAGGCGTCCATCGCCACGGCTACGACACGTGGCGCGAACAGAGCTTGTTCGCCCCCGGGGTCGACGTCGGCGCTCCGCCAGACGGGGCCTTTCCCGACGGTCAGAACTGGAGCTTTCCCCCGGTGCTCCCTCAGGCGAGCCGGGCCCAGCATCATCTGTACTTGCGCCAGGTCTATCGTCACCACATGCGGCACGCCGGGGTCTTGCGACTCGACCATGTCATGGGACTCCACCGTCAGTTCTGGATCCCGAGCGGTGCCCATGTAGGCCAGGGCGTCTACGTGCGTTATCCGAGCACGGAGCTCTACGCGATCCTTCATATCGAATCGCACCGAGCGCGTTGCGAGCTCGTCGGCGAGAATCTAGGGATCGTTCCGGATTCTGTCAATGAAGCCCTGCGGAGGCGAGGGTGGCGGGGACTACACGTCCATCAGCTCACGCCGAACGCAGAGATCCGTGAAGACGTCGTCGCCAGCTTGAATACGCATGACACGCCACCGTTCGCCGCCACTGACGGCGCGGACGAAGCGTCGCTTCAAGAGGCGCTGGCCACGTTGATGCGAAGCGAGGCTGGACTCGTGAGCGTCAATATCGAGGACTTGTGGCTCGAGCACCACCGGCAGAACATTCCCGGCACCACGGATGAGACCCATCCGAATTGGCGTCGGCCGCTACGCTTCGACACCGATGAGCTCGAGGCGCAGATCGGCCCCTGGCTGCGGACGTTCTCTCGCTAACTTCCGCCGTCACCCTCAGCTAGGCGAGTGTTCCGGGAGCGCGGCGACCGCCTCGATCTCGACCTTGAAGCCGTGATGCAGATCCTTGGTGGGAACGATGGCGCGGGCGGGGCGACTCGCCCCGAAGAAGTCGGCATAGACCGCGTTCACTCGACCCCAAAGATCCATGTCGGACACGTAGACGGTCGTCTTCACGATCCGAGTCATGTCCGACCCTCCCGCCTCGACGACTGCCAGTACATTCCGAAGGACCTGGAGCGTTTGGTCCTCGACTGCACCGGTTCTCTTCTCTCCCGAGGACGGATCGATCGGCAGTTGCCCGGATACGTAGAGGAAGCCTCCGTGGGCGACTCCCTGCGCATAGTGGCCGCCTGGAGTCGGTGCGTTGTCGGTCTCGATAACTCTCATGAGCGGGGTCCCCTCATTTACTCACCACCTCTCGTTGGGCCTGCTTGCGGCTTGAAATCGACCGGATGTCCTTCGTGTACGAGTGTGGGTCCCCCGGGCCGCGACATGCTTCCGCTCGGGCCGAACGCGGCGACCGTCTCGGCGAGCTCGTCATCGGTGCGATTCCCAACCTGTCTGGGCGTGTCCGAATGAACGCTGTCCACGTGCAGCGTCCGGGTCGGAAAGGCGAACTCGACTCCGAGAGCTTCGGCGAGCCGTAGAATCTCCAGAAAGAAGTTGTGCTTTTCTCTCAGCTCCACGCTCCAGCTATCCGTTTCGAGGAAGCAATAAACAAGCACGTCGAGCGAAGAGTTTCCGAAGCCGTTGAAGTGGACTTCATAGAAGTCTTTTCGCATATGAGGATTCGCGGTGATGATCGCTCGAATGCCTTCGATGAAGGCTTGCATCTGCGACGAGGTCGTACTGTAAGTCACGCCGAGCACTTGCTTGATCCGCCGGTACTGACGAAGCCCCATATTGTCGACATCGGAGTTCGCGACGTTCGAGTTCGGCACGCTCACGACCGAGTTGTAGAACGTGCGGACTCGCGTCGAGCGAAACCCGACCTCTTCCACGGTGCCTTCCACCTTCCCCGTTACGATCCAATCGCCGATCTGAAAGGGCCGGTCCGCGAAGATCATGACCGAGCCGAAGAAATTCGCGATGGTGTCTTTCGCGGCCAAAGCCACCGCAACGCCGCCGATGCCCAACCCCGCGAGGAGTGAGCTTATCGAATAGCCGAAGCTTTGTACGAGCACGAGGATCCCGATGGTGACCGCGAAGATCTTCAGCGTCTTCCTAACCATCGGTACGAGCTGATCGTCGAGCTTCGTTTCGGTATGCGCCGTGAACCGGAGCAGGTAGTCACACAAAGAGTCGACCAGCTTGAACGCCAGCCACAACACGGCCACGGCAAACATCAGCTCGAGAGCGAACTTGATGGCGGCGTTTTGACGCGCACCGAGCTGAAGCTCGGCATAGCCCACCCAGATCACGAGCGTGAACGCGAGAAAGGACAGCGGCCTGACCGACTGGAGAACGACGCGCTCGTCCCAGCGCGGCGCGGTATGCGCAACGAGCCACATCGAGAACTTCCGGAGCAGGAACTCCGAGATCTTCTTGAGCACGAAAGCGACCAATAGAAGCATGAAGACGCCGGTATATTGCCAAAGCGCGATCCCCAATATTGGTGTCTGGAACGCCGGCGGCAAGTTGGCGATCAGCGTTTGAGCCGCCCGCGAATAGGTTGCCTGGTACAGCCGGGGCGTAGCGGCCACGGTCTCGCGAGAGAACACCCAACGGTCTCCGCGCTTCACGACACTCACCTCGGGGAGTCGCACCGGAAACAATCGAAACCGAGCTTGCCCGGAGCTCTCATCCACATATTCCGGATCCGCCGGGATGTCTTCGACGTGGATGACGAGGCCTCGCCCGTCCAGGACTGCCTTGAGCTGCTTCGCGAGGTCTTGGCGCCTCTCGAGCGAAACGCTCGGGTCTAGTAAGAATCCTTCGGACGCAATGGTGAAGTCGACGGCCGGCGGGATCTGCCACTTGACGAAATTAGAGATCGCACTCTGCGGTGTCGACAGCCGCAGGTCGGTCTCGTCGGTCTGCGCCGCCGCGATGGACGCGGCTCCCATCCAAGCCGTGAATACCCAAAATAATCGTAGTCGCATGACACTCCTCTCGTTGAAGATTCGATGCACGGCATCGCGCTTCACGGCATCACGGAATCAGTGACGGGCAATGCGTATATCGATGGACTTGACGGAGAACGACGGCCCTATTTCTTTCGGCTGACCCGCGGCTGGGGTGTCGAGTCTTCGCTCAAAACTTCCAATAGTTTTCTCGGAGCCACGGCTCGGTAACTCTCCTCGATCCACTCTTCCAAAAGCTCGACCGGGGGTCGCTCGTTCTTCTGGAATCGGGCCGTCACCCAGCCACTGTTGCCCAACCCATACCCCGTGGGCTCGGCGAACGGCAACATCAACGCAATCGTTTGCGAATCGGGAAGCTTGACCGAGAGCGTAAGGGCGCCATCCGGCAATCCCATGAACACGAAGACTTTCTTTCGTACCTTGACGACGCGCTCCCCCCAAGGAAAATCCTCGTGAGACTCGGGGAATCCGAGCGCGAACTTGCGCAACCTCGCTTCAGCGGCCTTTTGAGCGGTCATGGGACTCCGGCGGGCATTCTAGCAGCGCTTCGATGACGGCACTAGGCCGGAAGGCGGTCGTTTAGAAAACGAGGGCTCGAGGAACGAGTGCCGGCCCCCTTCCAAGAGGACCGGCACTCACGAGCTTACGGTCGTGCTTCGTAATAAGCGTTGAAGGGGTGCTCGAGTCCGTCGACGCGTTTGAATGTCTGAAAGCCGCCGCCGGTGACCATCTTTCGCATGGCACCTTCCGGAAGGGCCAGGGTCCCGTGAGCGCCGCCATCGGCCACGCATGCCGAAGAGGACATGCAGCACAGAAGCGACACGGCGTATGACATCGGGGCCAGCGGATTGTCGGCGAGATTCTCTTCGAAGGACTCTTTGCCGTCGATGTCGATGACGAAAAACACGCCGTCAGGCTTGAGCGCTTCGCGGGCGGCCGCTACCGCAAGCTCCGGGTGACTCATGTCGTGGAGGCAGTCGAGCGCGGTCGCGAAGTCGTAGCTATGGTCCGTGGGAATGGTCTCCTCGTCAGAGTCGTGAAGAAAGACGTTCGTGACCCCGGCCGCTTGGATGTTCGCCCGGGCTCGGATGAACGCGTGTTGCGAGTTGTCGTAGCCGTGAAACTCCGACTTCGGAAACGCTTGGGCCATGGTCACCATCGCCACCGCGGCTCCGCAGCCGATATCCACGCACTTGGCCCCCGCTTCGAGCTTGTCGACGAGACCGTCGATCTTCGGAAGCGCCTCCTCGACGAGACTGGCGCGGTACCACGGACCGAGAAGACGCTCGACCATCGCCGCACAGTCGGAGCCCAACGAGTCGTAGGAGTGACCAATGCCGGTCTTGAATGAGGTGGGGATCTTGTTGACGAGCGCGCCCACCATCGGAACGAACTGGAACGCGCCGATAACCGAGGCCGGGTTCTCTTCGTCGGCGAGGACCATCGCTTCCTCGGGCCCCATCTCGAAGGAGCCATCTCCGTGATAAGTGATGAGTCCCGCAGCCGCTTGTCCCCGGAGCCACTCCCGAACCCAGCGCTCGTGATAGCCGGTCTTGTCGGAGAGTGATTCGGACGTGACCGGGCCCGCGTCCCTCATCGCCTTGTACAGGCCGAGGTGGTCCCCTAAATGCATGTTGGTCGCGATGGCGAATTTTCCCCAGATGTCGAAAGCATTCTCCGCTTTGGATTGAAGCTTCTCCAGGTCGATCTGATTTTCCATGTTCATCGTCACCCCTCATGGCTCATGGGCCCGCTCTACACGGGCCGTGGCTACGGTTATTGTCGCAGACGCGGTGCGCCGACGACATTTCAGAGGGGAATGTTCTAATTCTTCTAAAGTTGATTTGTCAATTGGCGATGATTACACGGTGAAACCTAGCGATACTTCCTCGACGGCAAAAGAACGACCGATCCCCTCAAGTCACGCTCTCGCGGGAGGCTTCCGCCTCTCTTTGAATCCGCTCGCGCTCGGCGCGGGAAGCTTGCATGACCTGCGCGAGCACGTCGTCGTGGACCTGAGTGAGATTGGCCGCTTGGTCTTTCAGGGCGCCATGCTCGACCGCTCGAGAGAGGGTCTCGGCTTTGGTTGCGCCCTTCTTGGTGCCAAGAAACGGTTTGATGATGAGGTAGCCGACGTCGCGTGCGGGCATGAAGCGCAAGAACCGCCGCAGCAGCCGGAAGACCTGGATGGGATAGTGGGTCAGCTTGTAGCGAAACAGACGCCGGAACCCGGCTTCCCTCTCCGCATGGATGACTTCACCCGGGAGACAGCTCGGGTCGATCTCCGAGCACTTGAAGTATTTGTACCAATCATTGGCATCATCGACGAGTCCGCGCTGCACGTATTCCTGCCACAACGGCGTCCCCCGATAGACGCAGAGCCGATTGAATCCGAACGTATCCAGGCGTAGCTTGGCGGCGAAATCGAAGGTCTTGCGGATGTCCTCGACGGTCTCGTCCGGACTTCCGACGACGAAGAAGCCATGGACGATCTCGATCCCGGCTTGCTTCGCGTTTTGAACCGCGTTCTCGACCTCCTCCAACGTTTGTTCTTTCTTCAAGCGGTCGAGGACATTTTGGCTCCCGCTCTCGATCCCGAACATCAACGTGCGGCAATGCGCCTTGGCCATCGCCGGAAACAGATGCTGAGCGACGGAGTCGACGCGGCCCTCGCAGCCCCATTGGATGGTGATGCCTTCTTCTCCGATACCTTCGCAAATAGCTTCGATCCGTTTGGGCTGGAGAAGGAAGTGGTCATCGACGAAGTAGACCGCTCCATAACCCAGCTCTTGCAAATGTTTGAACTCGGCAACCACGTGCTCGGCGGTCCTGCAACGCCACTTGCCTTCGTTGAAGATGGGGATGTCGCAAAACACGCACGGCCACGGACACCCTCGAGAGGTCTGCATCGTCGTGAACCGATCCAGCGACAACACCGCCGGGACGTCGAGGGGCATCGACTCGACGAAGTCGAGCGGCAGACTCTCCCGGTCAGGAAAAGGCCATTGGTCCAGGGCGCGCTCCATCGGGCGATTGGGGTTATGGACGACCTCGCCGTCACGGCTCCACGTCACGCCGAAGACTTCCTCGGGATCCTCCAAATTTTCGAGAAGGTCCAAGATCAACTGCTCGCCGTCACCCCGGCAGACGAAATCCACCTCAGGACACTGAAGCTTGACCAACGCCGCGTTCAAGCTCGCGAAGACACCTCCGAAGGCGAGCTTCACCTTCGAGTCGCCGGCGCGGATCTCGCGGGCCAAGAGCTTGGCGTAAGGGTAGCTGGTGGTGCTGAGAAAGCTCAGCCCGACGAAGTCCGGCTTTCTTCGGCCGATCTCCTCGACGATGACCTCATTGGGGGTTTCGGGGTTCGCCTGGTCGAACATGACGCATTCATGGCCTTCTCGTTTCAAGACCGACGAGAGCGACATGATCCCGATAGGCGGAAATCCCATGACCCGGATCCGGCCGTTCGGGGCGCGATTCTTGGTGGGTAGTGCGTAGAACTGCGGGTCGCGAACATGGACCAGAAAAATCAGCAAATAGCCTGCCCGTCATACGCGTCACCTGACAGGACCATCGAGCCAGGGAGCGTTCTCGTCAACATGCCGCACCCTATACGTTCGACGGTAGTGTTACAAGAGCGAGCAAATCATCGGCGGTGCGCTATCCGGCCATCGAGGACGACGATCTCGGAGACGATATCCATCAGGGCGGCCGGTTCCACGGTCAGAGGATCGGCAGAAAGAACGACTAGATCGGCCAGCTTGCCGACCTCGATGCTGCCCTTGACGTTCTCTTCGAACCCCGAATAGGCCGCCCAAATGGTGTGAGACCGGATCGCGTCCATCACCGTCAACGCCTCTTCGGGGTAAGCGAACGTCCCGTGTTTCGTCCTCCGGTTGACCGCCACCGAGATCGAGAACCATGGGTTGGTGGCAAAATTTTGAGTTCCCAAGGTGTCCGAGCTTCCGGGAGGCTTGAATCCTTCTTTCACGAGGCTCGCCATCGGGACGAACTTCACTCCGGGCTCTTCTACGCCGAGATCCGTCAGCCGCCACAAGAACGCGATCTGAGGTGCGGCGATCACCCCGCCGCGTTTCAAACGGGCGAGTCGCTCAGCGGTTCTCTCCGCGTCTTGCACGAGAAAGTTTCCGAAATGCTCGATCCGGTGACGCGCATCCGGCCTCGGCAGCGCTCGCTGCGCGGCTTCGTAAGCGTTGAGAACGATATCCGCGCCGCGATCCCCATTGGCATGGGTCCAGATCTGAAAGCCGGCCTCGTGAGCTCGCAAAACCTCACGATTGAACGTCTCCTGATCGACCCGGATACCGCCGGTGTTGTTCGGGATCCACGTCGTGCCGGATCCTTTCCACGCCGGACGATAAGTCGCCGCCGTCGTGCCCCACACGCCGTCCATGTAGAACTTGATCCCCCCCACCCGAAGCCAGTCGTCGCCGAAACCCGTGCGAAGGCCGACGGCGATGAGACTCTCGAGGTCGCGAGCCTGATAGGTCAAAGAGAGCCTCACGGGGAGCGTTCCTCGATCCTTCAAATCTTGATAGAGGGCGAATGTTTCAGGCGAGGACATGTCGTAGACAGTGGTGACACCCCGCTCGAGATAGAACTCGCGGAGGGTTTCCGGGATCCACCGCTTCTTGTCTTCGAGGGTGGGCGTCGGGAGCGGAAGCTCCACGTGAGCGTCCCTGAGAATAGCGGGCTCACCGTCGGCGGTACGCTCGATCCGACCGATGCCGGTGGGGTCCGGGATTCGCTCCAGCTTCGCGACCTCGACCGCCTTGTGATTGATCAAAAGATCGTGACCACTCCACCTCAACACTACCGGATGGTCCGGCAGGGCATCGTCCAGCGCTTCTCTCGTCGGCATGACCTGGTTGTACGTGCCCTGCCCGACGATCCACGAGCCGGGCGGGAGCGTACGAGCGCGTTGTCTCAGACGCTCCACGATCTCCTCCGGCGTCGCGACGGAGTGTGGAATGTGAATGGGGACCCGAGCGTTCTCGGACTCCGCCAGACCTTCCACGTGCGAGTGGGCATCGATGAACCCAGGGACGACCGCGCGGCCGGCCAGATCGAGCACCTCGGTCTCCGGTCCGATGAAAGCGGCAATGGCCTCGTCGTCGCCGACCGCAACGATGCGATCGCCAATCAGAGCGACCGCCGTCGCGAGCCGGTTCTCCGCGTCAACGGTGATGAGCTTTCCGCTGCGTAGCACCAGATCTGCGAGATCCTGCGCGGAGGCCGAACTCAACGACGAGCTCCAGACGAGCAAGGTGAGTAAGTGATGCCAGCGTGTCATTCTCATTCTGTTTCTTCCCGCGTCATGGCCGAAGGGGGCAGTGGTCCGAGGCGGCGCCCTATGGCAGCATACGAGAATGTTTCGCGTCCTGCACCCCTCTGAATGATCTCCATACTTCCTGTACTGACCACCCTCGCGGTAGCGCTCGCCGCGCGAAACGTCCTGATTGGGCTGTTCGCGGGGGTCTTCGTCGGTGTCGCCCTCGCGGCCGAGGCGACCATCATTACGTTTCTACCGACCCTCGTGAAGGACCACCTCGTTCCGGAGGTAGCCGATAGCTACAACGCGAGTGTACTGGTGCTGCTGGTCTTCATCGGCGGCTTCGTGAAGTTGATAGAGACCTCCGGCGGCGGCACCGCCTTCGCGAGCATCGCCACCCGGTGGGTCTCTAGCCCAGCGCGCGTGCAGCTCAGCGCCTGGCTGGGTGGCATCCTCATTTTCTTTTCCGACCTGGGTACACCGCTCATCGTGGGACCGGTGTTTCAACCGTTGATGGATCGCTTGGGCGTCTCCCGCCAGAAGCTCGCTTTCATTCTCGACTCGACGTCCTCTCCGGTGGCGATTCTCATTCCGTTCATCGGCTGGGGTGTCTTCATTATGAGCGTCATCGCGGACGCCTTTCGTGCGGCCGAGATTCAAACCTCGGAGTGGGATGCGTTCGTCGCCGCGATTCCTTTTCAGCTCTACGCATGGCTCGCGATCTCGATCATTCCGATCACGACCCTTTTCCGACTCGACTTCGGTCCCATGGCCGTTGCCGAAAGTCGAGCGTTGGCGTCCCCTCAGGCCACCATCGACCGCCCGCGTGAGGTATCAAGCGCCCGGCCCATCCTCGTTTGGCTCCCAGTGCTGGCGCTCGGCGTGACGTTGTTCACGACTCTGGCCCATCACGGGTTTCCGTTCGAGCAAGTGGCGGGGTCCGACTTTCGCGCCGGACTCTCCTCTGCCTACTTCGTCGCAGCGGTGATTCTCGTGTCGCTCTTGACGTGGCTGAAAGTGCAGCCTCTTCTCCTCACGTTCGCTCACTACATCGACGGCATGACGAGCATGATGTCGATCGCCGCGACGCTAGTGCTCGCCTGGACCCTCGGCACCGTGAGTGAGGCGCTCGGCACGGGCCAGTACGTCGCTGAGATCGCGGGAGAAGGACTTCCCGGCTGGCTCCTTCCTGCAGTGGTCTTCTTGGTCGCTGCCGTCATCTCCTTCGCAACCGGATCGTCTTGGGGCACGATCATCATTCTTATGCCGCTGGCGGTCCCGGCCGCGTTGGCGACCGGCGCAACCCTTCCGGTGACGATCGGCGCGGTGCTGTCCGGTGGCCTGTTCGGCGACCACTCGTCGCCGGTCTCGGAGACGACCATACTGTCGTCGACCGGAGCCGGAATCACTCCCCTCGAGCACTTCAGGACCCAGCTTCCCTACGCCGTTTTCAATGGCGGCATCGCCTTGGCAGGTTTTCTCTTCGCTGGAGTCACGTCGTTCGCAGGTGTGGCGCTCTTGGCGGTCGGCGCTCAGCTACTTTGCTTGAGCGTCCTCGGTCGGTGGCGCCTTCGCGCGCCGGCCTAGCGTGCCAGCGGTATGGCGGGAGCAGACGCTCCGTTACCCGTCCTCTTCGTCCGATGGTGGCTCCTCGGGCTTGAGCTGTGTGACGATGTGAAGGGTCGCAAAGTTCAGTGCGGCCAGAACCAAGGCGATCTCGTAACGCGAATACGCGACCGCGACGCCGATCGCGCCCGTGTTCCACAAGCTTGCGGCCGTCGCGGTGCCGGAAACGCTTCCTTTTCCTTTCAGAATCGCGCCGCCACCGATGAATCCCATGCCGGCGAGGACGCCGTAAATGACCCTCGATTCCGCATCCGTCGTGTCCAAGACTTCGATACCGACGAGCATGTACCCGCAAGCGGCGATCGAGACGAGCGGAAAAGTTCTCAGCCCTGCGCTTCGAGAGGCACGCTCACGATTCCACGCCACCGGCAGGGCGAGAATGAATGCGATGCCGATCTGATACAGATGCGTCCAGACGACGCCCCAGTCGATGGCGGTGTCCACGGCTCGCGCTCCTAGCTGCTCGACGCCGTGGGACCCATGGACGTCAGACCCAGGCAACGCTGAGCACTCTTCACGGCTTTGTCTGTCATCATGCCTCCGGTCTTCCGGTGCGACCGCACCACCCCAGAATGTTGGATCAGGTTAGGCCAGAACACGCCGCCCTGCCATACGGTGGATCCCGGAGTGCGCGCGCGAATTCCCAGCACGCGATCCGCATCGAATCAAATAGGCCGCAGATGGCACGCCCCGGGCGTTAGAGATTAGACTTTGCATCGTGACGAACCGGATCTTGTCTTTTCCGCCGAATTCTGCGTCAGTGTTCGTCCAATAACGGAGGACCTCACCACTTCGATGAGGCTCCGTCACGGAGAAATATAAGGAGGTCGTGCATGGCGAAACAACCCCCCGTTGGGCAGGCAGGCGACAAAAACCCTCACAACTTCGCGCTTTGGGACTACAGCATAAGAGTGCCGTTGGAGAAGAAGGAGAAGTTTCGGAAGAAACTCAAAAAATGGAAGAAAAAGGCGAACGAGGAGCTCAAGCCAATCTCGCCTTATCTGAGAGTCGGCAAGATCTACGAGGTGCTCATCGGCCCCGACGCCGGCTCGATCGAGGTTCGCTGGAAGATCAAGAACCTCGAGGTTCTCGAACACCCGCAGACGACGCCGGTCATCGCCGTATTCGACGCCCACATACGGAAGTACCTGGATGACAACTTCTCGGTCTCGGGACGCGTGCTCGGACGCGTGGGGTAGCTCCCACTACGACTAGCGGGACAGACCGCGGAGGTGGGCGCGGGCCGCGCGGACGACGGCGAACTCTGATGCGTCGGAAACGTGCTCGACAAAAGTCTCGAACAAGCGGATCGCCTCCGCGGTCTCCCCGGTTTTCATGTAGATCCGGGCCGCATCGTAGGGACGAAGCGGCAGGTCCACGGTTGCGTAGCCGAGCCAAAGCGACTGACTGCTCCCGCGGGTTAAGGCGTCGAGCGAACCCTTTGCTTCATCCCACCGAGTTGAGGAGATCGCCGCTTCGAGCTTGAGTCGCGATACGAGGGGCTCGTGCCATCCGTGGCTCGCGCGATCGAATAGGTCGAGAGCAGGCGCCCATTGGCCCGCCGCACCTAGCTCGCACCCGTGAGCGAAGTCTAGATACGCGCGGTGTCGCGGGTTGTCGGCGACGGCGTCGGATTCCAGACTCGTGCGGACACGTCTGGTGCCCGCGACGGAGCCCGCAAGACAGTAGTGCCCCCCAACGAGGGCACGTTCTCGCAAACTGATGTCATCGACCGGGACGGGCGCGAGTGCGGTCTCTGCATCGGCCATCCGGCCGGCCAACGAGAGTAGTCGCGAAAGAATCAGTTTCTGTCCGACGAAACGCGACGAGTCTGGCGAGTCCAAGGGGTCCGCCCGCTGCAGGAGCCGAAGGCCGCGGTCCCACCGTCCACCGAGGAGCAGAGCCCGCGTCCTGAGATCCGTTACGAGAGTCGAATGGACTCCTTCGATGCGTTCGAGCTCAGCAATCTCCCCCTCAGCGGCATCGAGCGCTCCCGAACCTAGAAAAGCTTCCGCTTGTAATCGATGTTTTGCGGTGGGGCGAAGTCCGCCTTCATCCGTCTTCAAAAGGTCCATGGCGCGCGCGTACTCCCCAGCCGCGAGATGGAAGTCGACGAGGTTACCCAGCGAGATTCGAGAAGAGTTGAGCTCGTGGGCGCGCTCCGCGTCGCGGACGGCTCCGGGGTAGTCGCCATGGAGCATCCGCGAAATCGCCAAGTAGAATCGTCCTGTGTCGTCGTAAGGGCTCAAGCTCATCCTGACCGAGAGGCTGTCGATAGACTTGGCGTACTCCTCGCGGTCCATGAAATCAACGCCCAATAGCAGATAGCGCTCCGGCTCGCTCACGCGATGTAAGAAGGAGAGAGCGCGCTCGAACGCAGCCCGTGAGCCATCGCGATCACCGATGCTCTTGAGAGCCAACCCCAGCCGCCCGTGGGCAAGAGCGAAGCCCTCGTCGAGTCGGATCGCTCCACGGTAGAGCTCGACCGCGCGTTGAAACTCGCGTGCCCGGTGCTCCGTCGTGGCTCGGAAATACATCCCGAGCGCCGCCAACGACGACGACG
>JAJCXL010000250.1 GCA_029263435.1 Acidobacteriota bacterium
GGCGTGATCCGACTCAAGCTACGAGAGGCGGATGGCATCGGCTTCGCGATCCCGGTTAACGCGGTCAAGGAGTTTCTGACCTTCAACGGTTACGACCCATTGCTTCCCGTCGAGTCCTTGCACCTCGGAGCCGAGGTCAGCCTCCGGGACAAGGGTCTCACTCTGCTGTTTCCCGACACGCTGGAAGACGTGTCCGAATCGCGCGTACGGGTGTTCACCGATCCCGAGCAAGGTGCGATCGTCTACACGTCCGATCGCGTGTTCACGCCGTGGGATCTGGCGGCTCTGGAGCGGGCGTTTCTGACCGGTGGTGTTTTCGGGAGCTTCGCTTCGCCGAAAGAACCGTCGCCCGTCAGCGAGGTGAGTCCTCTGCCCGGACGAGTGCGCGGCTCGGCGAAAGGTCGCGACGCACGCACCGGAGCCGAGAGGAGCGCCATCTACTCGCTCATCGAGCTCGGGGAAGAGAAGGTGCTGTCACGCTACGAAGGCCCACCAGACGCCGTCGCGTTCAACCGCTCGGTGCTCGAACGCTCCATCGACAGCGTGGCGGTGCAGTCCCTCCTCGCACGCCCGGTGGCGGAGACGATCGATCCCGACGTCGTGGAATGGCTACCGCGCGCGCTCCCCGCGCCCTCCGCGCCCCGCATCGATTTACCGTCCAGTTGGGACGAAGAAATTTCCGCGCCGTTTCCGTGCCTGGGTGTGCCGCCGATGGAGTCCGCCATTGCCGTTTCGCCTCCAGGGGACTTCACCGTCTCGCTCCGTGTCGGATGGTGGGCACGCGCTTGGGACGACACCGCCACTCCCAGCTGCGGTGGTCGAGCCGCGGCGCTCGGCTCTTCCTATGCGTACCACATCGACTGGCTCGGGGTGCGATACGTCGTCGAGGGCGTGCTCTTGGACCAGGACACTGACGGCAGGCTGCAGCTCGAGTTCGTCGCGCCGGAGACGAAGCACGGGTTCATCCGAGATCTGGGACGCGACTGGCTCGCGCGCCGCGCTAAGCGAGACTAGCGAAGTGCAGCTCGCGAGCTTAGGTGTTGTAGGGCACTAGAACGCGTCCGCGGTCACGACGTCCCAAAAGCTCTGGTAGCGTCCTTCACGGGCTTCGCGCAAGAAGCTGTGGATGTTCTGCACGAGAGATACGGTGATGTGATCCTCGACCATGCGTGGGTGTGGTCGGTGGAGGTTCGCATAAGCGCGAATGAAAACGCTCGAGTCGTTCGTCGGGAGCTTCCGCACGTTGGCGACGAACGTGGGCCACTTGCGCTGACGGAAGAGGTAGAACTCGACGTTCGAGAGGTAGAACGCCGAGATGGTCTCGCCTCTCGAGTCCAGGTACCTGCCGAGCCGCCCCAACGCTTCCGGACCGGCAAAGTCTCCCACGAAAGGAATGATCCGATGCTCCCGCTGCATTTGTCGGATGTAGGAAAAAGTCTCTTCCTTGGCGAGCCAATTACGTTGCTCACCGTGCAAATCGGTCTCCAAAACGAACTCTTTGAGAGAAGGGAAGAAAAACGATCGCCAGCTGTCATATTTGATGTTGAATCCCTGGCGGTAGAACTCTCGGTAGATCAAGTGGATGTCTTCGAGATCTTGAGCGGAGAGCCCCAGTCCCGGTAGTTGTGAGAGCGACTCGCGGACTTCGGCGAGCTTTTCTTCGAAAAAGGCTGCGTCTGCGGGGGTCTGTTCGATGTGATCGAGGATCTCGACGATCGGAGCGTCTGGAGGCAGTGACGTGGGCGGCCGACGCGCGACGAGTCGGGACAAGTAGTCCTCTCGGGTCTCCGAGCGAGTGATGAGCGCTTTGAACAAGAGGTGTTGGAGCAAGTTCTGGCGCCGGATGTCCATGATGAAAGCGAGCCGAGGCTGGATCGCGGCGATGTAGGTGAAGTTCTGATTCGGACCAACGCCAAGGTAGACGCCGTCTCGAAGAGGGAGCGCGTCGATCTCGTCGAGCACGTGCAAGTACGACGTCTCGTTCGAGATGTAGTTATTGCTCCAGAAGTAGCCGCCGTCCTCTGAGAGCGCACGCGTGAGTCGCGAGAACTCCGCGTCGTCGATCGAGTCATGCTCGGAGCGAGAAGGGGTAGCGCAAGCGAGAAAGACCGAAGAAACAGCCGCGGGCAGTAGGAGGGCGAGCGCGAGAACGCGGGTCAGCATGGATTTATCGGCGACCAGTCGATGGTAAGCCTCGGTGATGTCGGTTTCAACCCGCGCTGGTCGTCAACACGGCGGGATGAGACAGGACACTAGTTCTCCATGGCCGCGGATAAGAAACCGAGAGAGTCCTCGATGTGAGAGTAAACGAGCTCCCAGCCATGGGGCTCGCCCTCGTGAGTGACGAAGGTGTGCTCGACGCCGTGCGCGGTGAGACTCTTGTCCAGCTTTTGAAGTCCCATCCCCAGTCCCACGGAGCGGTTGTACCGGTCGGCCGTCCCGTAGTCGAAGTAAATGGAGAGGCTGGACAGACCTTCCGCGCCCGCTAGCTCGATCGGGTTGTGCGCGTCGAAATAGGCCTGGTCGAAGGGATCGCCGTACACCGTTCGAAAGATACCGCTCAAATACTCGTAATAGCGTCCGGTGCGCGCTTCCGGAGGTACGTCCAGGGGGTTTTTGATCGGGAACACGATGGGGGAATGCGCGGCGACGGCGACGTAGCGATCCGGAAACCGCATGGCGATCTTGAGGGCGCCATAGCCCCCCATCGACGTGCCCGCGAGCGCTCGGCTCTCGCGTTCGGCGATGACGCGGAATTGACTCTCGATGTGCGCCGGGACGTCTTCGACGATGAAGTCTTCGTAATCCGCGCTCTTGTCGAGATAGTTGGTGTAGAAGCTCTTACCGCCATCGGGAAACACCAACACCATCTCCGGGATGGTCCCCTCGACCATCAGTTTCTCGACCCGCGCCGGGATGTCGCCGCTGTGATCCATCGACCAGCTCGTGTGGTCGTTGAACAGTCCGTGTAGGAAGTAGACCACCGGGTAGCGATCCTGGCTCCCGGCGTAAGACGGCGGGAAGAAGATGCTGTAGCCGACGTCGCGGCCCAAGGCTGCGCTCGGCATCACTCGAAATTCGATCCGGGAGCCGGAAGGCAAGTCGATGGGCTCACGGGAGGCGCGGAGCCATTGGTCTCGTTGCGCCGTGGCTGGGCTGGTGAATGACATAGCGGCGAACAGCAGCAGAGCGGTTTTGAACAATCGAGAGCTCCTGGTTTGGACGTTGCGCGCGGTCTGCGTGTCGCCAGAATAGCACGCCAATCGTGTTAAACTCGCCGCGTGAGCCACTCCATCCGCGTCATCGGCGTTCAGATCGATCTCGGCGCGGGACGTCGCGGTGTCGACATGGGCCCTTCCGCGATTCGCAAGGCGGGGGTCCTGAGCGCGCTGCGCGCGTTAGGCCACACTGTCATCGACGACGGGAACATCCCGTGCGCGTTGCCCGAGGCCCACAAGTTCAAGGATCCGAAGCTCCGGTATCTATCGTTGATCGCCGAGGCGATGACGACCCTGTCGGAGCGGGTGACAGCGGCACTCGAGCGAGAGGAAGTCCCGCTCGTTCTCGGAGGCGATCACTCGATCGCCATCGGAACCATTGGCGGTGTGGCGGGGCACTACCGCAAGACCGAAAAGAAGTTGGGCATGATCTGGTTCGATGCTCACGGTGACGCCAACACGCCCGAGACCACCCCGTCGGGAAACATTCACGGAATGCCCCAAGCGGTCGCTTTCGGAAGAGGCGCGCCGGAGCTCGTTCGCATCGGCGGGTTCGAGGGCGGTGGCCCCAAGTTGGATCCGAGCCGCTCCGTGCTCATCGGAGCGCGCAGTATCGACGCTCTCGAGAAAGGTGTCATCGAAGAGATCGGGATCAAGGTCTATGCCATGGATGCGATCGATCGACGCGGCATCTACGAGGTGACGCAAGAGGCCCTCGAGATCGTCTGCAACGGCACCGACGGCTTCCACTTGAGCTTCGATGTCGACGGCATGGATCCCACGGTCGCGCCCGGAGTCGGCACTCCTGAGAGAGGCGGCGTCAGCTATCGCGAGACGCATACCATGATGGAGATGATTGCCGAGAGCGGGCGCTTGGTCTCCATGGAGGTCGCGGAGGTCAACCCGATTCTCGACGTTCGCAACCAGACGGCCGAGATCGCGGTTGAGATGGTCGCCTCCGCTTTCGGGAAGCGCATCTTGTGACCGCGAGCGAGACCCGGCAGGAAGTGGAGGTCACTGACGACACCGGCGCGTCACTCGGGTCGGTAACGGTTGCGCTCTCTCGTCCTTCGCGTTCCAAGGCAAGTGTGATCACCGCGCACGGGGCGGGAGGCAACATGGACACTCCGTCCATCGTGCAGCTCGGCCGCTCGCTCGTGGAGCGGGGCATCACCTTCGCCCGGTTCAACTTTCTCTATGCCGAGAAGGGGAAGCGCGCTCCCGATAGACAGCCCGCCCTCGTATGGACGTGGCGCTCGGTGGCCGACTGGGTGAAATCGGAGATCCGGCCGAAGCGCTTGTTTCTGAGCGGACGCTCCATGGGTGGTCGGATGGCTTCCTACCTGGTGGCGGACGGTTACCCCTGCGACGGGCTTATCTTTCTGGCCTATCCGCTCCACCCTCCTGGTAAGCCGGATCGGTTGCGCAAAGACCATTTGGCTGACATCCAGGTGCCAATGCTGTTTGTCTCGGGCTCGCGCGATACGTTCGCGCAACTTTCCTTGCTCGAGCCTGAGGTCAAGAAGTTGAAAGCCCACCTGCACCTCATCGAAGGCGCGGACCACGGGTTCAAAGTCCCCAAGAAATACGATCGCTCCGCACTGTCCGTCGATGACGAAGTGTGCGATGCGGTGACGGATTTCATCGCGCAGTCCTGAGGCCACGATCATGTCCCGAATCGACGCTCTGAGAAACCTTCTCGCAAAAGATCCCCGCGACGGTATGACCCGCTACATGCTTGCCAACGAGCTCTACCGGGCGGGAGAGTTCGCCGAAGCGGTAGACGAGCTGCAGGTCTATGTCGGGGAGGCCGAAGACGCCGGCGCGGCCTACCGTATTCTCGCCGAATCCTACTTGGCTCTCGGAAAGACCGATGAAGCGAAGTGGGCGCTCAAGCAGGGAGCCACCTCCGCGCGATCCCATGACCACTCGGGGATGGCCGAAGAGCTGGAAGACAAGCTCAAAGAGCTGAGCTGACGGGCTTTACGTCCTACGAGCGGAACACTTCCCACGCGACGATGCGCCAGGCGTTGTCCTCTCGGGCCCAGAGAAGTCCGATCACCGCGCTCCCCGAAAGCTTGTACTCGAACATCGCGCCGAAGTAAGTGCCGTAAGAATCGTTCGCGCCGCCTACGGGCGGGTTGCCGCACAGATAAACGGACGCGTCTCGGTTCGTGAGCTCCATCAGCGCGAAGTCCTTGTCGTACGGGTGCTCCATCACCCGAATCGATTCCCTCCACGGCAGAACGACCTCGACCGCTTCGGTCAGATTGTTGCGATCGTCGAGCTTGCTCGCCGCGGCTTTCATCGCCTCGACGAGTAGCGCTCTCGCGCGCTGCGGCGTGAGAGTCTCGTCACCGGCGACGTCATCGGTGTCGAGGCAAGCGAGCGCGTTCATCGACACGAAGCCCAGCGCCTCGTCGACGTTGCCGCGGACGAGCCAATCGGTGAGAAACTCTTGCGCCGCGTCTTCCAGCGCGTCGGGATTGGCCCCCGGGGGACGATTCGGCGGCAATGGGGTCGGCACTTCGAGCCGCCCTCGAGACAGGAGGCTGACATCGCTGCCGGATTCCTCGTGATGCTCGAGCTCGCCAAACACACCACGCCACCACGCGACGAACCCGCCCCACCGGCCTTGATGTTTCTCATGATTGTCTCCGGCGCGGATGTCCGAGTTGGAGGACGTCAAGTGGCCGTTGAACATGGCGTTCGGTAGCTTGCTCGAGCGGTAGTCGACGTCGATATCGGCTTTGGTCCCGTCCTCCGAGATCGAGAACTGCATGTTCGGGAGACCCCCTTGCTGCCGAAAGCTGTAGGGGTAGCCGACATGGTAGACGGTGTTGAGATGCCCGAGGGCGAACTCTTGGGAGCTCTCTAGTGTTTGTCTCGCACCCGCGTTCAGCAAGACGTAGAGGCGAAACTGCTGATCTCCGGAACGCCCGTAATACTGCCCGGCGACGCGCTCGACGTTCGCCACGAGGTCGAGGGCCGTGCCGAGATCGTTTCCCGCTGCGTCGGTGAGGGTGGAGTTCATGAGGGCGTGCGAGACGGCGTCGTAAGTCGTCCGCTCCGATATCGTCATGGAGTTGAAGTAATCCGACTCAGTGAGATCGAAACCGGTCGTCTCGTTGTAGCTCTTGGTATAGGACTGGAAGAGCGTCTTTTGGCGATCGGTCAGATCGTCATACCGGCTGGTGCCGACATCCGCGTCGAGTGACGCGTCGGCCACCACCTTGCCGGGCCAGCTACGCTCGACGCCCACGACCTCGATGGTGTCCGCTTCGTTGCGCAGATAGACGACGGCTTCCTTGTCGGGCTCAGCTCCAGTGATCGTGGCCGCGAAATAGGAGCCTGCAGGAGCGGTGACGGTTTGAGGCGGCAGGGTCGTCTGCGAGCCCGTTCCGCCGATCCATTGATGGGTCTCCGTCTCGTTGTCGAATCGACTCCAACGAATTTGATAGTCGCGAGCTGCAGCGAGCCCGTGGTTCACGGCCAAGTCCGTAAAGTGCAGCTCCCCATCGACGACCTCGAACCCGTCGATGGGTAGGACTTTGGCGAAGTAGGTGGCACCAATGCGATCTCGGCGTTCCATCAGACACTTGGCGATCCACGCTTCTGCCTCCGGGTCGCTGTACTCGCCGGTGCTGACCAGCGCTCGAATGTCGTCATCCGTGAAAGCCATGACCTGGCGCGCAGCCCAATAGGTGTCGTCCGGGAGTCGATTCGCGAACGGCGCGGTCTCCGCTTTCGCCGTCCACCGTTCAGGGTCGAAATATTCGTAGCCGAAGCGTCCCGCGGCAGGCATGCGCGGGTGGTGCGAGCGCATCCATTTCGGCGTGTAGATGCCCATCCCAGCGATATTCTTGAACGTGCGGGCGAAGTCGTAGGTCTTCTCATTGCCTTGCCACGAGGGCTTGATCTCCGTGCCGCCGCTCCCGAGCGACGAGTAGAAGTCGATGAGAAGATGTCGAATGAAGGACACGCCATTCTCCGAGACCATCGCGTCGATCGTCGTGACCGCGCCAACCTCATTGTGGTTGAGCCACGAAGAGAACACGTGGAGTCCCCTGAGATCGCGGCGATGCTCGTGGGGGACGATGTCATTGGGATCGTCGCTGCGGGTTCCGAAGACCTGGTAGGGTCCGAGAAGACCTTCCCAAGAGCCGGGCACCCGCGTGGCCACTGCCCGGTAGCCTCGCGCACGATCCCTGGCGACATCGCGCAAGAACGCATCGATGTCTTGGTCGATGATCTCTCGAATACCCCCACTGCTCGTGATGCTCTCGCCGCCATCTCCGATCACGAGCTGATCCCGGTCGAAATAGACGATGTAGTTCTCGGTGACGAAATAGCCGAGCGCGTGAAAGATACTCGCGGACACCACCTCGGCGCCGGTCGCAAGCTCCGGCAGACCGGCGGGGTCGAAGCGGAGAAGGTAGAGCTGGTTGGCGGAGTCTGCGATGAGAATCCCGGGGCGGAAACCGTAGCGTTTGACGGTGAGAACCCGCCACGGGGCGTCGGTTGTCGGAGGCTGGTCGTTTCCGGCGCCGCGCTCGAGCTCTTCCGCGCTCATGCGTTTTTTCGCGTGACGATTGACGTACCACGGCCCGTCCATGACCTCGCCCATGGAGTTGACGCCGCCCGCGGGAATGATGCCCCGCTCGGGATGTCTCTCGCCCGGCGCGCCGATCGTGTTGTAGAACAGCTCCAAGATGTCGCTGAGCTCCCGCGCTTGCGCACCGGTCGTTGGCCACAACGGAGGCTCTTCGACCAGAGGATCGTCCGGGTAGAACCTCTGCGCGACGACGTTCGGCACGAGCGCGAGCGAGAACGAGAACAAGGCGAGACAGACCAACGTCCATCGACGAGCCATCAGTAGATACCCCATCTCGTCGAGAAGATGTCGCTGAACGTCCACATCCAACGAAACCCTTCCCGGCCGGCGGCAAAATCGATGCGCATGAAGTAGGCGTCCTGAATCTTGAACCGGAAGCCGATGCCCGCGTCCCACTCCAGCTCGCTGAAGTCAACATCTCTTAGATTGGGCGCGACCTTCCCCGCATCGACGAAGAGCGCCATGTCCAGCACGGAGGAGGCGTGCCACCGATGTTCGAGCGTCGCGATGATCGCCTGGTTGTCGTAGAAGCGATACCTCTGAAACCCACGTAGGTTGTCGTTGCCGCCGAGCTTTGGCTGCAAGTAGAACGGAATCGTGCTGCCTTCGTCCTCGGAGGTGATCTCCGCCATGACCCGAATCGCGAAGACGCGGTTCTTGTTGAAGTACGGGATGTACTGTTGTGCCTCGAACACGAGCTGCGAAAAATTGAACTGGTTGAAGTCGAGGTCTTCATAGGCTCGAGCGGTTACCGCGTAATAGCCACCGGAGCGAGGGCCACCGGGAATGTCTCGATAGTCGAAGTGAATGAACCCGCCCCAGCGCGAGAACGAGGTGTCGACTCCCAGTCCGGGTGTGTCGTCGGGCGCGAAGATCTCACCGGTCGATGGGACGCCGCCGCGATTGCCGGTGCCGGTGTGAATCGCGAGCGCCCCTAACGTGGCTCCGAGCTGTAAGTTGTCGAGCACGTCGAATCCGAAGCGAAAATCGGCCGCGAAGTCTTCGAACAAGTAGCTCGTGCGGTCGGCCTCGCTCGAGTCTCCGCCCTGGCCGTAGTAGTCCATTTGGGGCGAGCTTTCGTACTTGGTGTAGAAATCCGCGAAGAACCGATCGTTCGACAGTCCTTCGAAGTCGATCTCGGCATCGAGCAGGAAGGCGAGCTGCGGGGTGCCCCGCGCGGTAAGCCGCATCCCGAGGCGCTCCTGCCAGAGGTCGCTCCGCCGGTAGCCGATGCCTAACCCGAAGCCTTGCCCGGAACGCATACCGCCCAAGACGATCTGGCCGCCGTTCGTGCCTTTACCGCTCCCGGCGGCGTCGTACAGGCCGCGCTCCACCAGTCCGTTGACCTCCTCGACGAGGGGTGACTGCTGCTCGGGCCACAAGGACGCGTTGTGCCGTCGGCGCTCGGCTTCGATCGCTTCGGCGCGGGTGCGGAACTGGGATTGTGCAGAGACCGCGGTCAGCAACACGAGCAAGAAAGTAGACATCGTCAACATCGTCGAATTCCTGGGGCTATTTCTTCATCGTGCGATGGGACTTTGCTGGGTCCCAATGGGCTCGATCCTCGAGCCGAACCACGAACTTGTGCCCCGACCAGTCCTCGTCGATCGCGGCCACTTTGATGTCGACGACTCCAGCAGCGAGGCCTTTGGCGCGTACGATGTCCTCTCTTACGTCCGTCGCGAGAGCAGAGGTTCTCTTTGCCCAGCAAAGCCACAGGGCGGAAGCGGACGCCATCCGGTCCACGCTCGAGGCGAGCTGCCTGTCGAGCTCGGCGGCCGAGCGCACGAAATGCAGAATGATGTCGGCATTGCTTTGTCCCAGCGGCTTCATCGTGACCCCGTCCGGCAAGCTGCCGAGCGTCTCAGAGAATCCGGGAGGGGCGTTCACGGTACCCACGAAATGGCCCGGCTTGATCCCGAGCTTCTTGACGAGTGGCGTCCCGGAATATCCTGCGGGCGGTGGAGTCTTGGTCACACGCGAGGGCTCCTCGGGCAAACGCTCGAGGAAGAGGAACTAGAGCAGAAGTGAAACGTCATGTGAGTGATTTCGAGGTAGACTATCAGATTTGCAAAGTGGGGAAAAGGGAAAGCGAATGTCCGTGAAAGACCAAATCGAAGCGATCGCTTCGGAGGCAAGAGACCAGCTCGCCGGCGTCACCGATGCGGGTGCGCTCGAGGAGTGGCGGATCGCTGTTCTCGGTCGGAAGAGCCCGCTCCAGTCGGTTCTCCGTTCTTTGGGCGAGCTTCCCGCCGATATGCGCCGGGAGGCCGGCCGGATTGCCAACGTCTTGAAGCAGGAGCTCGACGGAGCGCTCGACGTCAAACGGGAAGAGCTCGGCCGGCAGAAAATCGCGGAAACCGAGACCTCCGGTCGCATCGACGTGAGCTTGCCCGCGCGGCCCATCGGAGCCGGCCGGCTCCATCCGATCACGCAGACGCAAAGAGACGTCGTCCACGCGTTCGTGGCTCAGGGATTCTCCGTCATCGAAGGCCCGGAGGTAGAGCTCGACTACTACAACTTCGAAGCGCTGCGCATTCCCAAGGACCATCCGGCTCGAGAATTGATGGACACCTTCTACATCGATCGCGAGGATGACAGCGACACGAAGCTCTTGCTGCGTACCCACACCTCTCCCAATCAAATCCGATTCATGGAGAGCCACGATCCGCCGATTCGTGTGATTTGTCCGGGGCGGACCTATCGAAACGAAGCGACGGACCCGAGCCACGAGTGGATGATCACCCAGACCGAGGTGCTGGCCGTCGATCGCGGCTTGACGCTCGCTCACCTCAAAGGGACGCTGTTCGAGTTCGCGAAACGCTTGTTCGGGCGCGAGCGGAAGATCCGTTTTCGGTGCGACTTTTTCCGGTTCGTCGAGCCGGGGGTCGACATGGCCATCGATTGTTTCCTCTGCGGCGGCTCTGGGTGTCGCACGTGCAAGCAAGAAGGCTGGATCGAGATTCTCGGGGCTGGGATGGTCCACCCGGAGATCCTGTCGAAGATGGGGTACGACCCCGACATCTATACCGGCTTCGCCGCCGGTCTAGGCGTCGAGCGGATCGCGATGCTCCGTTACGGGGTGGACGATATCCGCCACTTCTACGAGAACGACATACGTTTCCTGAGGCAATTCTGACGAGATGCGAGTACCTATCAAGTGGTTGAGCCGCTACGTCACGTTGACGCTCCCGGTCGAGATGGTAGCCGAGCGTTTGACGATGGCAGGACTGGAAGTGACCGCCATCGAGCGCACGGGCGAGGACTGGGAGGGCGTGTCGGTAGGACGGGTGCTCGACGTCAAGAAACATCCGGACGCCGATCGCTTGTCGCTCGTGAGCGTGGATGCCGGTGACGAGCGGTTCGAGGTCGTATGTGGTGCTCCCAACGTTGCAGCGGGGCAAAACATTGCTTATGCCCGACTCGGCGCCCGTTTGGTCGACGCGCGTACTGGAGAGAAGAAGAAGCTCAAGAAGGCGAAGATTCGGGGCGTCGTTTCGGTGGGCATGGTGTGCTCCGAGCGTGAGTTGGGACTCTCCGATGAGCACGACGGTATCCTCGTGTTGCCCGAGGATGCAGAGCTGGGTAAACCGCTCGCAGACGTGATCGGGGATACCGTGCTCGACATCGACATGAAGCCCAATCGCGCGGACGGGCTCTCGGTGGTCGGCGTCGCGCGCGACGTCGCCGCGCTCACCGGCGAGACTCTGCGAGAGCCCGAGCTCGACTTCGAAAGCCTCGGGGGCTCGGTGGACGAACGGGCGTCCGTGGAGATCGTGGACTCGGAGCTGTGCGCTCGGTTCACGCTCGCGGTCATCGACGATATCCGCATCGGTCCGTCGCCGGCGTGGATGCAGGAAGTACTTACGGCGGCGGGCATGCGCTCCATCAATAATGTCGTCGATATCACGAACTTCGTGATGCTCGAGACCGGACAGCCCGTCCACGCGTTCGACTACGACAAAGTCGCCGAGCATCGCATCCTCGTCCGTCGCGCGCGAGACGGTGAGACCCTTCGAACCCTCGACGGCAAAGAGCGTACGCTCACGGCCGACAACCTTCTCATCACGGATCCCTCCGGACCGATCGCGGTGGCCGGCGTCATGGGCGGCTTCGATACCGAGGTCACCGACGAGACCCGCACCATACTTCTCGAGGTCGCCAATTTCGACCCGGTCAGCATCCGACGCACGGCGATGGCGCTCAAGCTCCAAAGCGAGGCTTCGCGTCGATTCGCCTGGGGTGTCGCGCCCGAGCTTGCGCCGCTAGCGTCGAAACGAGTTACCCGGCTATTGGTGGAGTACGCTTCCGGCAAGGCCGCGAAAGGGCTCCTCGACGCGTACCCCGAACCGCGTGCGCCGATAAGCATCGAGCTTTCGAGGCCTCGGGTGAAGCAGGTGTTGGGAATCGACCCTTCGGACGACCAAGTCGTGTCCTCCCTGCAGGCGTTGGGATTCGAGGTCCGCCAGAGCGAAGAGCGGTTCGACGTCGACGTCCCGTACTGGCGGCGCGATGTGAGAGGGCCGGACGATGTCGTCGAGGAGATCGCGCGGATGGTGGGCTACGAGACCATCCCGGCCGAGCCGCTCGCGGGCCGGGTCCCGGCGGGCGTGCCGCAACCCGTCCGCGAGCTCCGGGAACGGTGCCGGGACATCCTCGTAGGCGCGGGAATGCAGGAAGTCATTACTTATCCGCTGACGAGCTTGGCGGTACTCGAACAGGTGGTCTCGGCCGAGGCACTCGACGCCGCGCCGCCCCTCGCAGTCGTCAATCCGCTGAACGTCGGCGAGGAGCGCCTTCGAACGACGCTGCGGGCATCACTGCTTCAAACGGTCGCGAAGAACCTTCGCATCGAGCGTGGCGAGCTCGCGCTGTTCGAGGCCGCGCGCGTCTACACGCCCAGTGAAGGAGCGCTTCCGGACGAGACCGAGCACATCGTAGGGGTCGTCACCGGACAGAGACTCAGTCGCTTCGGCCTCGCCACGGACGAGGCGGTCGACTTCTTCGACGCGAAGGCCTACGTCGCGGCGATGTTCGAGCGGTTGGGTCTCGCGATCGCCTACGAGCCGGTCGAGGAGTACGGTCTTTTGACCGGTCGCGCGGCAGGACTCCGGCTGGCCGATGGCAGCACCATCGGTGTGCTCGGCCAGGTTCACCCGACCACGGCGTCGGGCTTCGGCATCGAAACGGAGGTCTTTCTCTTCGAAGTGCGGATCGAGGCGCTCGTCGGGAAGGTATCCGCGGTGTCGTCGGCACGGCCCATCTCGAGATACCCGTCCGTCGTCGAGGACCTCGCGTTTCTCGTCGACCTGGAGCAAAGTGCCGCGTCACTGCTGGCGGAGATCGAGCGTCACCCTCTCGTGGCCGAAGCGCGGGTGTTCGATGAGTACACGGGCGAGCAAGTCCCCGACGACAAGAAGTCGCTCGCCATCGCCGTTGCCTACCAGGCGCCGGATCGAACGCTGACCGAGGCGGAAGTCTCGAAAGCTCGCGCGAAGATCATGGCGCGACTCACGAGCCAGTGTGGTGCGGAGCTTCGCTCGTAGCGACGGATGGCTGGCCCCAACCGAACGTTTTCGACCTACCTCTTCGATCTCGACGGGACCCTGCTCGATTCGATCGAGCTCATCTTCCGTTGCTACCGCTACGCGAGCGAACGGCACTTGTCGGCTCAGCCCCCGGAGCGGGTCTGGCGCGATGGGCTTGGCACACCTCTTCGGGCTCAGTTCGGAGAGGTGACGACGGACACCGCGCTCATCGAGCGCATGGTTGAGACCTATCGCGAGTACCACGTCGAGCACCACGATGAGGGCGTTTCTCTCTATCCGGGGGTCGAGGCGCTAATCACGGC
>JAJCXL010000251.1 GCA_029263435.1 Acidobacteriota bacterium
AGAGAAATCGAGCGACCGGACGAGCAGCGGGATGAGCGTCTTGGGGTAAGCGCCGGCTCGTACATCGAAGCTTGCCTCGGCGTTTCCGTAGTCATCGCTGCGCATCAAGAACTCTGCCTTACGACCGTCCGAGGCAAACGATAGCTCTCGATACTGGTTCGAGCACCAATCGAAGCTCGTATACGATTCTTTGAGTGGCGTGAGATCGCTCTGCCGGGCGTTCACGACGAAGTTTCTCTTGTACTGATAGGAGTTGTCGCTCTCGAACTCATAAAACGCCGCCCACTTGAACGACGACACCGCGTGGGTTGCTCCGTCTCGAGCTTTCGATTGCCGGACGAGGTCGAAGTCGTGTTTGACCAGGTAAGTGCCCATCAAGAACGACTGCGGTTTCGGCTGTCCGTACTGATTCGTCGAGCGTTCAACTCGATAAAAAGCGATCTCGGCCTGTCCGTCATTCCACACGGAGCTCTCGAGGAACTCAGATTCGACGAGATTCGGTACCGGCGCGGAGGGTGCGAGCCCGGCAACGGCGATCAAAACAAAGGCATGAATGAACATCAGCGTCTCTCCCGCCTCCAGTATAGTGCTCGAGGTGAGCGAAGCGGCTGGGACGTACGCCACCCCGCGGGGGGAGGCTCGATTCGAGCAAGAGATCAAAAAGAGCCGCTTCATCGGCATCGCGACCCGCGTCGCTTCGGAGGGAGAGGTCTCAGAGCGTTTGGAGTCCGTGCGCAAAGAGCTCCCCGACGCAACCCATCATTGTTGGGCCTATGTCATCGGAGACCCGACCGGTAGCGCTCGGATTCGAGCGAGCGACGACGGCGAGCCCTCCGGTACGGCGGGCCGTCCCATCCTCGGTGTGATCCAACACAAGAACATCGGCAACATCCTCGTGATCGTCGTCCGCTACTACGGCGGCACGAAGCTCGGAAGCGGCGGATTGACCAGAGCCTACGCCTCGACGACGAGCGGCGTCGTCGAGGCCTGTGAGCTCGAACGCCATACTCCACGCTCGACGGCCAGGCTGGAGCTCGATTACCCGGACGAGCCCGTCCTGCGTCGTCTCATCGGCGATCTGGCGATTGAGCTCCTCGACACCCGATACACGGCCCGAGTCGAGCTGATCGTCCGTTTCGAGAGCGCGCGCCGGCGCGAAATCGTCGACGCGATCAGGGATCTCACCCACGCCCGAGCGCAACTCGTTGCGTTATAGTGTCGAGTCGCGGGCGGCGCGCATCACCGGCTGCCCGAAGGAGATACGATGAAGACCTATTTGCCCTTCTTATTCGCCATGGGTACCGCCCTCTGCTGGGGTCTCTACGGGCCGACCCTCGGCAAGGCGCGGCTTGCCGACGCGGACCTCTCGCCGTTCAAGCCTTATGTCGGTATCGGCATTGCGTATCTCGTCATCGCAATCCTGGGCGGCCTCCTAGGCATGTGGTACAAAGGCGACAGCTTCCAGACGGTCGGCGCTTCGGGCATGTGGGGCTTGGCCGCCGGCGTACTCGGAGCCCTCGGCGCATTCAGTCTCACGCTGTGCATGTTCAACGGCGGCGCCCGGATCCCTCACGCGGTCATGCCGGTAGTGTTTGGTGGCGCGGTGACGGTCACGGCTTTGTACACGGTCTTGACGTCAGGTGGACGTCTGCAAGCGAGCCCGATGTTGTGGGTGGGTGTCGTTGGCATGCTGGTATCGGTCGTCATCATTACCCAGAACACTCCGCACGCCGCTCCTCCGTCGCCGCCGGCGGGAAGCACGCCGATGGGTGGAGAGCCCGAGCATTGAGTCAGCATCGATACCTGTACTGCTGGTTCGACACCGAGTACACCACCCTCGAGCTCGACCGAGCCAAGCTCTTGCAGGTCGCGCTGATCGTCACCGACGATTCGCTGCGGCCTATCGTCTCGAGCGCGCCCGGCATCCCGGACGAAGTCCGTCGCAAAGACGGGTTGGTGATGGTGGTCACTCCGCCGCCCCGCGATGAGATGTCGGAACATGTTCTCGAGAACTACCAGCCTTTGCTCGGGCAATGCGACCAGGAGGGACGTTCGCTCGACGACGTCGATGCTATCTTGTCTGCCTACATGGACGGCTTCGAGGAAACGCGACACGCGAACATCCAGGAGCGTCCCGCCATGGCCGGCAACTCGATCTACGCCGACGCCGTTCTCGCTCGACGATTTCTCCCGCAGTTCGTCAACCATTTGAACTACCGCATGTTCGATGTGACGACGATCAAGCTCGAGTGGCTGTTTCACTACCAAAGGAAAAAATTCAGCAAGCGGAATCAAGCCGACCAGATTCGGAAGTACTACAAAGGAGAGGACGACATCCTCGGCAACAAGCACGACGCCTATTTCGACATTCAGGCGTCGATGGCGGAGCTCGCTTACTACCGTGAGGGACACCAACAACATGGAACTGAATCTCCTCGATGATAGACGCCCCGGTTCGGTAGCGCTCCAGACGGTTGCGCGCAACGACCTAGAGAGCTGGCTCAAAGCTCAGCCCGCATCCGTTTCGGCTTGGGTAGCCGCCATGGGCTTCGATGCGAAGCCCGGCTCTTTTTGTCCTCTCCCCGACCTTTCCAACGGAGGGCTACGGGAAGTGGTCGTGGGTGAGGCGGAGACACTGTGGGATTGGGCCTCTCTTCCGAGCAGGCTCCCGCGCGGGAGCTATCATCTCGAGTCTTCGCCCAATCTCGCGACGAGCGACCGGGTGGCTTTGGGCTGGGCGCTCGGAAGCTACCGCTTCGACAGCTTCCGCGAGCGCGCCAACGAGCCGAGCTCGAGCTTGACGTGGCCCGACTGCAATCGCGACCACGTCCGTAGCGCCGCCTACGCCACCTATCTCGTGCGCGACTGGATCAACACTCCCGCGTCTGACCTCGGACCGGCGGAGCTCGCTCAAAAGATGCAAGAGCTCGCTTCAGCGCACGACGCTTCGCTTCGAGTGGTCGTCGGAGACGCGCTCCTCGAGGAAGGATTCCCCGCCGTTCATGCGGTCGGGCGAGCAGCGAGCCCGGCTCGCGCGCCACGCCTCATCGACATGACGTGGGGCGATCCGACCCACCCCAAGGTGACGCTCGTCGGAAAAGGCGTTTGTTTCGATACCGGCGGGCTGGACCTCAAGTCGGCGTCGAACATGAAGCTGATGAAAAAAGACATGGGCGGAGCCGCGCACGTCGCCGGCCTCGCGCACATGATCATGGCCGCGAAGCTCCCGGTCCGGCTGCGCGTGCTCGTGCCAGCGGTCGAGAACAGCGTGTCTTCCGACGCCTATCGGCCCCTCGACGTCGTGCCGACGCGCAAGGGCATCACCATTGAGGTGGGCCATACCGACGCCGAAGGCAGGGTGATCTTGGCCGATGCCCTCGAAGAAGCTTCACGTGAGAAACCCGAGATCTTGATCGACTTCGCGACCTTGACCGGAGCGGCCCGGGTCGCGCTCGGAGCAGAGCTTCCCGCTCTGTTCGCAAACGATGATGACACCGCCTCGAGCCTGCTGGCGCACGCGACCGCCGCGGAGGACCCGATGTGGCGCATGCCATTGTGGAAACCCTACCGCTCGCTCATCGACGGCAAGGTCGCCGACATCACGAACTCTGCGGAAGGGTCTCTCGGCGGAGCGATCACGGCCGCGCTGTTCTTGCAGGAGTTCGTCGGCGACGACATCCCCTGGGCACACATCGACGCCATGGCGTGGAATCCGACGAGTCGAGCGGGACGGCCGGAAGGCGGCGAAGCGCTCGGCATGCGTGCCGCTTACGGCTTTATCGAGGAGCGGTTTGGCTCGTCCTCCAGCTCTTCTGAATAACGGCTTTCATCTCGGGCGTCGCGAGCTGAAAGTTTCTCCCGACCCGACGCGGCGGCAAGAACCACTTCCATAGAAACGCCCCAAGAACGCTCGGCTCCGCCGCGATCGCTTCGAGCGCGATCGTCAAACACAGCTCTTGCACCGCCTTGGCTCCATCGTCGTCGGTGCGGTAGTCCCAGGGGGTCGACGGCGCGGAGTAGGACTGGTTGTAGCCGAGCTCGGTGAAAACGATGGGGCGATCGTGCGCCATCGAATAGGCGCGAAGCTTCGCCATCCACCGGCTCCACCCACGTTCGAGCGCGTCCCTGTCGATCCCCGCTCCCGTGTCGGAGGACTCGGTCAATGGGAAATAAGCCTGAATCCCAATCCAATCGAGGGCATCCCAAAATTCGATCCGCTCGAAGTCGTCCCAGTTCGACGCGTAGGAGAGAGGTACATCCGTGACGCCCCGGGTTAGCTCGATGAGCGCGCGCCATCGGTCTTCCTGCCCCTCGATCTTACGAAGCTCGGTGCCGACGACGAATCCGTCCGCCGCGCGACTCCACTTCGCGAGATCGAGGATGAACGCTTGATAGTCCTTCCAAAACCGCTCCCAATGCGCGTCCTCCTCGAAATCGATAGCGCCCCGCCAGGAGAATGGCGAGCCCCAATAGGCGAGATGTGGCTTGATCAAGATCTTCATGCCCGCCAACTTGGCTTCACGGATGGGTCGCGCGATGTGCTCTGGTGCGGTGGCCCCTCGATAGCGGGTCGTGACGCTACCATCCTCGCCGATACGCGCGTAAGGATGGATGGCAATCCAGTTGGCGCCGAGAGCGCTCATCTCGACGAGCTCCTCGGGTAGCGCGTCCGAGCCCCAATCCAGGCCGCCGCGATGGGTCGAAAGCGTGATCCCGTTCATCCGGGCGGGGGGCTCCTCCGTCGAAGCAGTGCTCGCGCAGGCGATCCACCCGGCGATAACGAAGGCCCTACGCACCGAGCACCGTCCTCAAGGTGTCGACCCCGACTTTCTTGCCGCTCACCACCAAAATGACGCTCTGACTCCGATAAGGCGCTGGGTCTTTGAGGAGAGCCGCGATCGATAAGGCTGCCGCGCCTTCGATGAGTAGACAATGCGTCTCTATCGACAACCGCATCGCCGCGGCGATCTCTTCTTCGCTCACGAGAACGAACTCATCGACGACGCGCCGGCAGATCGGAAACGTCATCGAGCCTGGTACGATGCCGCCGGCGGTACCGTCCGCAAGGGTCGGCTCGGAATCGAGCTCGAGAAGTTTCCCCGCCCGCACGGACTCCGCCATGACGCGTGAATTCTCGGGCTGGCAGCCCACGACACGAACCGCGGGCTCACGCGCTTTCAACGTCGCGCCAATCCCCGCCACCAGCCCGCCTCCACCGACCGGGACGAAGACCGCGTCGATCGTCTCAGCTTGACGCTCGAGCTCGAGCGCGATGGTTCCTTGCCCGGCGATCACTTTGGGGTCGTCATAGGGCGAGACGTATTCGAGGTTCTCGGCGCGCGCGGCTTTTTGCGCCTCGATCTCCCCCACCACGGAGTCCCGGCCGACCAAGCGAAGCTCCGCGCCATACGGCTCGAGAGCTTCGAGCTTCGCTGTCGCCACGGTCTCGGGAAGGTAAATGACCCCTTTTCGACCGAGACGATGGAGCGAATAGGCGACCGCAGCGGCATGATTGCCAGAGGACGCGGTGACGACGCCCTTGGACGGGTCTCCGGCCTCCTCCTCAAGAGCCAAGATCTTGTTGGTCGCGCCGCGCAGCTTGAATGAGCCCGTGATCTGCTGGCACTCGAGCTTGAGAAAAACGCTCGCGCCGGTGCGATCGCTCAAATGCGGCGAGTACTCGAGCGGCGTCTCGCGAATGTGCTCTCGAAGGCGGCTCGCGGCAATGAGCGCTTCTGCCCGTATCTCAGCATTCTCCATAGGTTCGCTATTGTAGTGCCCCGGCGCCACACCAGAAGCTCGATATTCTCCAGACGCGCCCGATGGGGACGCGGTGATAGAATAGCGGGTCCAAAACAGGAGGAAGATTACGTGTCGAACGCCATTGTGAACGTGCCGGAGCCTGTCAACGAGCCGGTTTATGATTACGCTCCGAAAAGCCCCGAGCGCGAGAGCCTCACCGCAACCGTCAAAGAGATGATGGGCACCCAAGTGGAGATTCCGATCATCGTGGGCGGAAAAGAGATCCGCACCGGCGATACAGGTGAAATTCGCTGTCCGCACGACCATGGTCACGTGCTGGGCAAGTTTCATAAAGCGAATACGGACATCGTCCATCAAGCCGAAAAAGCTGCCGCTGAAGCGTGGCACGAATGGTCCGTGATGGACTGGCGGGCGCGCGTCAGCGTGTTCCTCAAGATGGCCGAGCTTCTCGCCGGAAAGTACCGCCCGATCATCAACGCCTCTACGATGCTCGGACAATCGAAGACGTGCCACCAGGCCGAGATCGATGCGGCCGCCGAGCTCGTCGATTTCTACCGTTTCAACGCGTCCTACGTCGAGGAGATCTACTCGGGCCAGCCGCTCTCCGACCCCGGGATGTGGAACTACGTCGAGTACCGGGCCCTCGAAGGCTTCGTCTTCGCGGTGACCCCGTTCAACTTCACGTCCATCGGCGGAAACCTCTCCACCAGCCCCGCGCTCATGGGGAACACCGTCTTGTGGAAGCCGGCCTCTACCGCCATCCTCTCCTCGCACTACTTGATGGAGCTTTTTCGCGAAGCGGGTCTCCCCGAAGGGGTCGTCAACTTCCTGCCCGGCTCCGGCGCCAAGATCGGCGGTCCCGTCATGGACCACCCTTCTCTCGCCGGCATCCACTTCACCGGCTCGACGGAAGTGTTCCAGACCATGTGGCAGACCGTCGGACGCAACATCAAGAACTACAAGGTCTATCCGCGCATCGTGGGCGAGACCGGCGGAAAGAACTACATCGTCGCGCACCCTTCAGCCGATGTCGAAGCGTTGGCGACGGCCACCCTACGGGGCGCGTTCGAATATCAAGGCCAGAAGTGCTCTGCCGCCTCGCGCGCCTACATCCCGAAGAGCTTGTGGCCCAAGTTCAAAGAGCGATTCGTGGCGGATGTCGCGACCATCCAGATGGGAGACATTCGCGACTACAAGACGTTCATGGGGGCCGTGATCGACAAAGCTGCCTTCGACAGCATCACAGGATACATCGACTACGCGAAGGATTCGTCGGAGGCCGAGTTCATCACCGGCGGCGGCTATGACAGCTCGAAAGGGTACTTCGTGGAGCCGACAGCGGTCCTGACGACGAATCCGAAGTTCAAGCTCATGGAAGAAGAGATCTTCGGACCCGTCGTCACCATCTATGTGTACCCGGACGCCGAGTTCGAAGAAACGCTCCAGCTGTGCAACGACACTTCGCCCTACGGGCTCACCGGTGCGATCTTCGCGAACGACCGCAAAGCGATCGAAAAAGCCTACGTCGCGCTCCGTCAAACCGCCGGTAACTTCTACATCAACGACAAGCCGACCGGCGCGGTGGTGGGACAACAGCCTTTCGGTGGCAGCCGTGCCTCTGGAACGAATGACAAAGCCGGCTCGTCCGGAAACCTCATGCGCTGGCTCAGCATGCGGACGGTCAAAGAAACTTTCGTCCCCGCGACCGACTATCGCTATCCCTTCATGGCCGACTAGCCTGGACCGAGCACTTCGCCTCGTACTCACTGTCCGGTGGGTACGAGGCGGGCGAGCTCCTGTGCTGAAGAACCTAGTAGCCGTCGTCAGGTGATACGACGTTTCGAAGCGGGTCGCCTCGGAGGAAGCGTTCGAGGTTGTCTTCGAACAGCGCTCGGACTTTGTCTTGCCATCCGGCGATGTCTCCCGTATGCGGGGTGATGGTGAGATTTGCCACGTCCCACAGGTCGCTATCGTCAGGCAGCGGCTCGGTCTCGAAGACATCCATCACCGCGGCTTTGAGCGGGCCTTCGGTGAGCGCGCGGACCAGGGCGGGCTCGTCGACGATCCCTCCACGAGAAATGTTGACGAGGACCGAGCCGGATTTCATGGTTGCGAGCGTTTCGGCGGAGACCAAACCTTTGGTCCGAGGCGTGAGCGGTAAACACACGACGAGAAAGTCCGCCGTAGCCGCCACCTCCTGAAGCTGGTCGAGGCCGACGACGCCCGGCTCGGAAGCGCTCGCGCGGCGACGGATGCCAATGACATCCATCCCGATTCCACGAGCTTTCAAAGCCACCCGGCGGCCGATGCTCCCGAAGCCGAGAACAACCATGCGCTGCCCCGTCGCGGTCGCGAGCTCTCGGGGTTGCCATTGGCGCTCTCGTTGTTGCTTCGCGAACGCCCGCACGTGGAGGTTCGAGCCTAGGGCGTGACAGATAACGTAGTCAGCGAGCGCGTCGTCGTGAATACCAGACGCGGAGCTCACCCGTACCCGCGAATCGATGGGATGCAGATGGTCGACGCCGGCCGACGCGCATTGGATCCATTCCACGGATGGTGACGTGAAGAGTGCTTCCCGCGGAAACGGCTCCGATCCGATCTTCGCCGCGAACACGACTCGAGGGCGGTGCCTAGCGAGGTCTTCCGAGAGCGCCTCATAGGAGAGGCACGCAAAGAAGTTGACTCGAGGGAACCGGCGTCGCAGAAGCTTCACATCGGCGGCCGGCGAGGCGCTCAACACGAGGACCGTAGGCCCGGAGGTCATGTCACGAGTTGACGCTTTTGAAACTCCGGTCGAAGGTACGACTCGGTGACGAGCACATCCTTCAGAATCGCGACCGCGTCCCAGATATCGACGTGGCGAAGATAGAGCGGCGTCAGCCCGAACCGCAACACGTCGGGCGCGCGAAAGTCACCAATCACTCCGCGAGCGACGAGCGCCTGCATGATCGAGTAGCCGGCCTCGTGAGAGAACGACACCTGGCTTCCGCGCGCGGCGCTGTCGGTAGGACACGCTATCGAAAGCCCGAGTCCCGCACATTGTTCACCGACGAGCTCGATGAACGCGTCTCCCATCCGTTGGGACTTCTTGCGGACGACGTCCATATCGACGTCCAGGAGAATGTCGAGTCCCACCTCGAGAGCCGCCATCGCCATCACGGATGGAGTACCGCAGAGCTGTCGCTCGATCCCGGGCGCGGGACGGTAGTCGGTGTCGAACGCGAACGGCGCCACGTGTCCCATCCAACCGCTGAGGGGCGGCTGCATCGCGTCGTGATGCCGCTCGGCCGCATAGAGATAGGCCGGTGCGCCCGGACCGCCGTTCAAGTACTTGTAGCCGCAGCCGACGGCGAAGTCCGCCTGCGCATCTTCGAGATCGACCGGCAGCGCCCCCGCGCTGTGGCTGAGATCCCACAAGATGAGCGCTCCGCTCTCGTGGGCACGGCGCGTCAACTCTCGCATGTCGTGCAGCTCGCCCGTGCGAAAGTCGACATGGGTCAGTGAGACGACGGCGACGTCGTCATCGATACTTTCGATGAGCTCGTCTCGCGTGACCATACGAAGCTCATGCGTACCGAGCATTTCAGTGAGGCCCTGCGCGATATAGAGGTCAGTGGGAAAATTCTCTTTCTCGGAAACGATGACGTTTCGACCCGGGCGAAGCTTCAGAGCCGCTGCGAGGAGCTTGAACAAGTTGACGGAAGTCGAGTCGGCGGCCACGACCTCGCCGGGTCGCGCTCCCACGAGTGACGCTATCTTGTCACCGAGCTTGCGTGGGTATTGGATCCAGCCATGCGCGTTCCAGCTGCGGATGAGGGAGACTCCCCACTCGTCTTCGATCAGTGCTCGGACCCGCTCGGGAGTGGCCCGGGGAAGAGCGCCGAGCGAGTTGCCGTCGAGATAGATCACTTTGTCCGGGACGACGAAGAGGTCGCGTACCGAAGCGAGCGAGTCTTCCGCGTCCAAGCGCTCGAAGCTTTGACGGTCCGACATCAAATGACGGTCCGCACCGACCACAGCTCCGGGAAGAAGCTCAGCTGGAGCACCTTCTGCAAATAGCTCACTCCGGAGGAGCCGCCGGTTCCCCGCCTTCGTCCGATGATGCGCTCGACGGTCTTCATGTGAGCGAAACGCCACTGCTGAAACTTGTGCTCGAGATCCACGAGCTTTTCGGCAAGCTCATAGAGATCCCAATATTGTTTCGGGTCACGATAGATCGAAAGCCAAGCCGCTTCGACCTCTGGATGAGGCTCGTAGGGCTCGCTCCAATCGCGCTCGATGCAATGGGCAGGAATGGCGAGGCCGCGTCGCGAAAGCACGCGAAGGGTTTCGTCGTAGACACTCGGTCGAACGAGCGCCGCTTCCAGCTCTTCGTAAATCGAGGGTACCCCTCGATGGACCTCGATGAGAGCGCGGTTCTTGTTGCCGAGGAGAAACTCGAGCTTGCGGTACTGATAAGACTGGAACCCAGATGCCTGTTGGAGCTCATCTCTAAAGCTCATGTAGTCGAAAGGTGTCATCGTCGAGAGCACGTCCCACGATTGGATGAGCTGCCCTTGAATGCGAGCGACCCGGGAGAGCATCTTGAACGCTGGATCGAGCTCGTCTGTCTCCAGCTGGTGCAACACTGCTGTGATCTCGTGAAGCGAGAGCTTGAGCCACAGCTCGGTCACTTGATGAATGACCACGAACAACATCTCGTCGTGATGAGAAGATTTGGGGCGCTGCGCGGAGAGAAGCTGGTCTAGAGCCAGATAGCTGCCATAGGTCAGGCCCCCTTCGGGGTCCCAATGAATCTTCTCTCCCGAAAGATCGACTCTAGACTCCGGTTCGTCGGACAATCGCTCGCTCCTCGCGAAGGATCGTACCACGGCCCTTCAGCCGAAACGCCGCTCAAGCCGACCGACCGAAGATACAGAAAAAGGGGTCAGACCCCATTCTCCTCGCCTTTCCCAGGCCTAGGCGCCTTTGAGGTCGAGCTCGGAAGTCTTCTCGGCAGCGAGGGCCGACGCGATGTGGTCCGCGATGAGCTCCAGGAGCTGGTGGTCCGTGGAGGAGAGTCCCTTGGTCTCGGCCTCGATCGAGAAAACGGCGAGCACACCGATCGGCTGCCGGTCCCTCTTGATGGGGATGGCAACGAGCGGTACTCCACCCCTTCGACCCGCGGCGATCGAAGATTCGTAGTAGAACGGCTTGCCGTTTCTCCCGACCATGCTCAGAAGGCGCGCGCCCAGAGGCACATCGTTCGATTCACGCACCGGACCTCGTCCACAGACGCGGCGCAGACCGGCCCCGTCCGACTCACGCTCGAAGATCGCAAATTCCTTGACGCGGAGAAGATCGACGAGGAGCTCGGTCGCGAGATCCAGGAGCGCTCGAGAATCGCTGGTCGTTCGCAGCCGTTGCTCAGCCCCGAAGAGTCGAGTCATCGCCTCGTTCTGTTCTTGGAGCTTCAAGCACATATGGGTGAGCGCGTGGTTCTCACCCTCCATCATCTCGAGGCGACTTTGTAGCGAGAGAAGCCGCGCCAATACGTCACGATCCACGGCGCGGACGTCGTCGTCTCCGGACTCAGTAGAGGCGCTCTCTCGCGCTTCCAAGCTCAATAGGCGCGGCTCGATACCTTCGACGAACTTGGCGCTGCTTTCCAGTCGAAGCACCCGTTCGCGTAGACGAAGCACGAGCTTCGCGAGCGATTGCTTGTTCGGACTTTCCATTATCTTGTGGTTGTACTTCTATTGTCGGAACTGGAGAGACGATCGTCAATCCCCGCAAGCGCGGTTTCCCGGAATCCCGACGACTAGAAACCCCAAAAGAAAATCAATTTTTTGAATGACAATGTCAATTTTTTGAATTAATGTCGGTTCGATAGGACAGAGGAGCATGGAGCACGCCCGAATGTGTGCTTGCGTCAGATTCACATTGATTGGGCGGCGGCGGTCGTCACGCGCGTGACCCTTGATTCGTAGCAATGCGTGACGGCCGCATCCGGACACGGCCCTGCCCCGCGTCAGTGGCGCGACAGCGCGTTTCGGCACTCGCCGATGAACTGCCGTTGCTCGCCGGTCGCGGGATCGTTCGAGGCACATCGCGTCCAGATTTGTCGGGCACTTTGTGCGTCTCCTTGGGCCTCGAGTAGCCGACCCTGCCAGAACAACGCTCGCGCTTCCAA
>JAJCXL010000252.1 GCA_029263435.1 Acidobacteriota bacterium
CATCGCATCGAGCACTTCGGGCTTCCCGATGCAGGCCAGCTCGCCCGTGCCAAACGCTTGGGTGTCATCGCCGCCCCTCAGACGATCTTCATTCATAGCCTCGGACCCAATTTCCGACGCTATCTTGGTGCCGACTACTTGAAGCTCGCCTATCCGATCCGCTCCATGCTCGATGCGGGGATTGTCGTGGCTCTGTCGAGCGACGCGCCGGTCGTTGCCGATGACCATCCGTTCCTCGGCATCCAAGCTGCCGTTTCCCGTCGCGACCTCGAGGGCGTCGTCATTGCTCCCGACGAGTCGATCTCGGTGGCGGAGGCGATACATGCTTATACGATGGGAGGCGCACTCGCGAGCGGTGATGCGGAGAACCGAGGAAGCCTCACCACCGGTAAGTGGGCCGATATGGTCGCGGTCGATAGACACCCGCTGCAAACCCCGGTGGACGAGCTTCATCAGATCTCGGTCGAGATGACGATCGTTTCCGGAGAGACCGTCTACACGGCATGAGACGACACCGCGAGAGGTCATGCGCATCGAGGGTGGCCGCCGACGCGCAACAAGCGAGGGTGGCGGCCGACGCGCGCCAAGCGAGGGTGTCGCCGAGGGCGCTCGAAAAGCACCACCACCAGTGGCCCCCAATCGCAACACGGGCACCCTCGACGACGGTTGGAATTATCGCACGAGTCGTGACGAGAAACGAATTGTCTGATGGGCATCTCTCGTCCGGGGACTGACATGGACGCCCGTCCGCCACTCGAGCTCCACCTGCACTCGCCGGAGATCACGCTCAAGGGGCGTAACAAGAGGGCTTTCTGGGCCCAGCTGCAGGACAACGCCACGATGGTCCTACGGGCGCTCGACCTGAGCTGGCCGGTCCAGCGGGTGCGGGGACGATTGTTCGTGGAGGCTGTCGACTACACTTCGGAGGCGCTTGGCAAAGCTCTCGACGCTCTGGAGCGATTGGCGGGCGTGACTTCCATACCGGTGGCGATCCGTTACCCGCGCGAGGACATCGCGCCCGACGGGGTCGCCGATCGTGGCCGGTTCGAGGACGTCGTCTTGCACCTCGCCCGCGAGACCTACGCGCCTGGCAAGAGTTTCGCGGTGCGGGTCCGCCGTGTCGATAAGCGCTTTGCGCTTTCTGCGGCCGAGCTCGAGAAGTGGCTGGGACAAGTCATCCGTGATCGGACCGAGTGGGACCAGGTGCGGCTCAACGAGCCCGACCAAACGTTCTATATCGACATCTATACGGACAGTATTTTCTTCTACGGGGTGCGGGCGAAAGGCGTAGGAGGTCTTCCGGTCGGTACGAGTGGGCACGTCGTGAGCCTTCTCTCGGGAGGCATCGACTCCCCGGTGGCGTCTTATCTCATGGCTCGCCGAGGGTGTAGCGTCGATTGGCTGCACATGAGCGCGACTCATGTCACCGCGGAAGGGCTCGTAGATTCCGTGCCTGACCGACTCGCGCGGGAGCTGAGCCGCTACACCCTTCGTTCACGGATGTGCGTCGTACCGTACACGCATTTCGACTTGGCGCTCTCCGGTCGTAGCACCGGCTACGAGCCGGTTTTGTTTCGGCGGTTCTTGTTTCGAGTGGGTGCGGCCCTCGCTCGTCGAGCCTCCGCCGTCGCCCTCGTGACTGGAGACAGTCTGTCTCAAGTCGCATCCCAAACGATTGAGAATCTCATCGCGAGCGACAAAGCCGTAGACGTGCCGGTCCTTCGACCACTCATCGGGTTCGACAAGCAAGAGATCATGGACCTGGGGGAGAAGATCGGGACCTATCCGATCTCCATTGAGCCGTATAAAGACTGCTGCGCGCTCTACGCGCAGAATGCCCGCACTCGCACTCGGGATCGCGTGCTTTCTTCGATCGAGGAGAACGACCTCCCAGAGTCCGATGCGCTCGTGGCCGCGTCGCTTGCCGACTCCATCTGGATCGAATATTGCTGTGGCGAGAGACGCACGGTTGAAGACGTGCTCTCACTTTCTGGTCAGTCCGCGCGTTGATAGACCTCGATCACGGGGTTGATCTTGGCCATGTTCCCCAAAATCCCCGAGAAGTCGAGCAACATGAACCGCGGGCTGGACTGATGGCTGAGCGCGAGACCATAGCCTGCGCGCCCCGAGCGAAGTTTCGTGAAGAGCTGGCCTTCGCGGCTATCGGGCTCGAAGCGTTCGGCATATTCCGGGTTCACGACCAGGTAGTCGGGTCTCGAGCGCTCCAGCACCGACTCGGTCGGCCGCAGTCGTCTCGCAAGAACACCATCCAGACGGGGCAGGTAGTATTCGGGGCCCATGAACCCGACCACTGCGTCGGCCTCGACTCGTTCTGAAAGCCATTCCTCGATCGTGTATCTGGAGTCGTTCAACAACAACACGTCTACCGAAGCGGCGTAGAGCGCGGTGTAGCCGACGGCCGCCGCGACCCCTGCCCGGACGTACCGCCCGCGCTGCCAGAGCGCTGCGAGAAGACGTCCTGCGAACAGCGACGCCATCAGAGACAGTGGCACGATGTAGCGCAGCCACGTGCTCCGCACCGGCGCGACGAAGAACAGATAGTAGGAGGCCGCTGCTAACAGGATCCATAGGGCCAGCGGCTCCTGCCGGCGGTGGCGCCACCATAGGGCGGTCCCTCCCGCCGCGGCGAGGACGAAGGGCCATCCCAGGGCGAACCGCAGGTGGCGCAGGCTCTGAACGAAGAGCCCGATTTGCTGATCGTAGCTACTCTCGAAGCTGCTGTAGTGACTTCGCGCCCAGAGGATCTCCTCGAAGTGATGGACGAAGCCCCAGAAGTTGAAAATGACGTTGTGGATGGAGAGGAACAACAGCGTCGCACCGACTCCGGTCGCTAGGAGGTGACGGTCGATGACGGTGCCGCTCTGACGGTAGTAGCGAACGAGATAGGCCCCGACCGGCAACACATAGAACGCATAAGCTTGATCTTTGGTGCACATGGCCAGGACCGCAGTCGCCGCGAACAAGTTTCGATCTCTCACCGCGCCGGTCTTCACGTGGCGCACGAAGTATAGAAGCGACCACAACACCCAAAAGGCGGCGGGCACATCCAGGTTTGCGAACTTCGCGTAGTAGACGAAGGTCGGGCTCAACGCCGCGACCAACGTCGCAAAACCAGCCGCTGCGTCGGAGTCGAAGATCTCTCGTCCGATACGAAAGACCAGAATCAAGGTGCCGATGCCCATCACGAGGGAGATGAACCGACCCAATCCGTAAAAGAGCGTGCGACCCGAGACGCTGTCGACGTCGACGACGTCCAACGCGAGCACCGGCAGATAGCTCACCGCGAGAAGATAGTAGTGTAGTGGTGGATAAGCCGGTTGGTGCCAATCACCCGAGAATTTCTCATCGATGCCTTGGAGAAGGATCGAAGGTTGAAGCTCGTCCGGAGCCCAGGCGAATCGCGACGGAAGCCCCCACCACGAGGCCGTCACGTTGAGGCCGATACTGAGCAGCAGGATCGCCAGGAGCGGTCTCGGCGCGCGACTCATCGCAGCGGACGTTAGCACGTATCGCCACGCATCGACCACACGAGCAGGGACGTCCGTAAGTCCGCCCGTCGATGCGGTGGGTTAGACTGTCGCCCTCGCTTTGAGACGAACCTATTGGAGCTTCTACTGGCCGCTGGCGGTGACCGGCGTCACCATCATTCTCGCGAATCAGTTCCAAAACGGTGCTCTCGCGCGCTACCCCAACGCGACGGTCGAGCTCGCCATCTTCGCCTACGCGTTCAGCACGTTCTCCGTCTTCCGGGCGGCCCTCGTCTTCGTGCCCCAGATGTCGAACTTGCTGGGTCGCTCGAGGCGAGCGCAGCGCACCCTCGTAGGCTTCATCGTCCTCACCGGCCTGGGCTTGACCGCGCCTCTTCTCTTCCTCGGCTACTCGTCACTGGGGGCGGCCTGGATCGGACGCATTTTCGGCATCGATGGAGAGATTCTTTCCGCGGTGCTTTCTTATGTTCGTTTGCTTGCGCCGCTCGTCCCCATCGTCGCGTTTCGTCAGTACTTCATGGGCCTCTTGATCCAAATGCGGTCCACCCGACTCGTCACGGTGCTCAATCTGCTCCATCTCGCGACTCTTTTCGCGGTGTTGTTCCTGGGCTACCGTTCGAGCTGGAGCGCGGTCGAAACTCTCGTGACGGCGCAATGGAGCGCGGCGATCATCCACCTGGCCATCCTGGGGGCGGCGGTGCGGTGGACCTATCAACTGCCCGAGCTCGAGCATCCCGAGCTCACCTACTCGCAAACCCTGGCCTTTTTTTGGCCGGTCGCCGTCACGAGCATGATGTTCGCCATGAGCCGTCCTATTCTGTATGCGCTCGTCAGCCTCCGTGCCGACGCGCTCGTGGCGGTGGCCTCCCTCCGCATCGCGTTCGATTTGGCGATCTACTTTCATCAGCCGCTCAACCAGTTCCGCAACTTGTTCGCGACGTTCGGTACTCGCGATCTCGCGGGGTTGCGCCGCTTCCAGATCGAAGTCGTCGTCGTCCTGACCGCGGCGATGGTGGTCGTGTCGTGGACTCGGTTGGACACTCTCGTCCTCACCCGACTATTGGGGGTCGAAGGCCCGGTGCTGCGCTATGCCGAGGAGGCGTTTCGCATCTTGTGCGCTCTTCCGATCGTGGTGGGCGCGCGAAACTATTTCCACGGAATTGCGCTGGCCCGACTCGCGACGAACGGGATGGCCGTGGGGGCGCTATTTCGAGTGTTCGCCATCTCGGTGTGCGCGGGGACCGCTGCTTACTTTGGAGGGTTGGACCACCGGATGGCGGCGTCCATTCTGGTGTTGGGTTTTGCCGCGGAAGCGGTGGTCGTCGTGACCTTCCTGGAGCGATCGGGTCGGCCGCTCGCTGCAGAGGAATCAGCGGCGAGGAGTTGACAAGACGCCGATGCAGGCGACGGTGACGACGAGCCCGACGCCTAGGGCGAGCCCTCGTGAGCCATCGCTGACGAACCCCACCGCGCCGTAGAGGAGCAGCACGTTCGCGAGGAAGTTGAGGATGAGGCCCCACAGGCGCAGTGAGGCTGGCCCTAATCGACGCTCTAGGTTCATGGACCGCCTCCTCCAAACCACCACCCCAGCCGATTCAGCACGTAGATGATCGCGATGGAGTTCAAGAGGGTGACTTGGAGCATCAACCCGACATTCCACCACCTCGATCGCGAACGGCCTTCGCCGACGGCGTTGTCGTCGTTCAACAACAAATAGAACGACCACGCGACGATGTTATCCGTCAGGGACAAGAAGGCCCCAATCGCGATCACGAGCCACACGGGTCGCGGGTACCACACGGCGAGAAATCCGATCTGAGGCAGGAGGGCCGCGATACGCCAACGCCATCGATCGGTTCGGTGCTCCCACCCGAACGCTTCGTGGATCGCCATGGCGCCGGCAATGCTCATCCCCACGGTGGTCGAGATCGGGACGGCGAGAAAGCCGACATAAAACAGGATGGGCGCCCAGCTCGAGCCTAGAACCGGCTCCAGCGCCGTCGCCAGCTCCGCCGCGGTCTCGGGTCGTGTACCTGCTTCGAAGAGCGTTTCGGCGAAGACGGCCATCACCAGGAAGTTGACGATCACGAAAGGTAGAAAGAGTCCGACCGTCATGTCGAAGCGTGCGAGCGGCTCATGCTCTTTGCCCCACCCGCGGGCCAAGCCTGCCTGGTTGAACAGGAACCAATCCATCACGCCGATGGCCGCGGCAGATGAGGCGACGAACAGATCAATCCCAGGGCCTCCGGGAGGCAGCCACGGGACGACGGCGCCTCTGAGCGCGGCGCTCCAGTCGACGCCGGTCACGTAGAGACACGCCCCGAACGCGACGAGCATGACCGCGATGCTCGCCTTCATGAAGGTCTCGACGAACCGAATGCCTCTCTTGCCTCCCCGCCCGTAGCTGAGGGTCAGCCAGCTCGTCACGACGAGGTAGAGGACCCAATTCACCTGGCGTGGGAAGTGAAAGCCGAGCCGGGCAGCGAGCGACTCGATCAGATGAGTGCCGAGACTGTATTGACCATAGTTGAAAACGACGGCGACGGCGGCCGTTCCCACCAGAGCGGTCATGAGCGATCCGATGAGCCAGCCGTGGTGCTGATTCTGAAGCGCGACGGCGCCTTTGCCGAGTGCGGTGAACCGCGCCATTGCGGCCATCATGAACAGGCCGAGTCCCATGGACAGCCACAAGAGCCACACGGTCTTGTAGCCGAACGTCGCGCCGGAGAGCATCGCTGCCGTGAGAGTGCCGGCTCCCAGCGTGAGCGCCGCGTCCATGAAGCCCGGCCCTCCCAGGCCGAGATAGCCCAGCCAGCGTCGAGCAAGAGGCAGGGAGCGGAGCTCTCGTAGGCGCTCGAGCTCGGTGAGTTGCGAGGGTTCTTCCGACCCCAACCCGGAGGTTTGGGCGGTCTTCGACGCGAGAGTACCGGGGTGATTTTCGGCGCTCAGGACGCGCTCCTGTTAGCCGAACTCGATACCTTGCGCGAGGGGGAGCTCCTTCGACCAATTAATAGTGTTGGTCTGGCGGCGCATGTAGCCTTTCCACGCGTCCGAGCCGGACTCGCGACCCCCGCCGGTCTCTTTCTCACCACCGAACGCCCCGCCAATCTCGGCTCCTGACGTGCCGATATTTACGTTGGCGATCCCGCAATCCGAGCCCGCGGCCGACAAGAAGGCCTCCGCGGTGCGCATGCTGTCGGTGAAGATCGCGCTCGACAGCCCTTGCGGGACGCCGTTGTGAATGGCCATGGCATCCTCGAGGGTATCGTAGTCGAGCACGTAGAGAATCGGCGCGAAGGTCTCTTCCTCGACGATGGCGGTTTGCGCGGGCATTCGAGCGATGACGGGCTCGACGAAGAACGGTCCTTTGTCGACGAGTTTCTTGCCTCCCGTAAGGAGGGTGCCACCCTGCTGTTTGATTTTCTCGATGGCGCCGAACATGTCTTCGACCGCGGAGGCATTGACGAGTGGCCCCATCAAGGTCTTGTCGTCCAGCGGATCTCCGATCTGCACCTGCTGATAGGCCTTGACGAGACGCTGGCAAAGCTCATCGGCGATCGATTTCTGAACGATGACCCGCCGTGTGCTCGTACAGCGTTGGCCCGCCGTGCCCACGGCGCCGAAGAGGATGGCGCGCGTGGCCATGTCGAGATCGGCATCCTCGCACACGATGATGGCGTTGTTGCCGCCAAGCTCCAAGATCGTGCTTCCGAAGCGTTTCGCCACGGCTTCGGAGACGTGTCGTCCCACCGGAGTCGAGCCGGTGAACGAGACGAGAGCCGCGCGAGGGTCGTGCAACATCGTTTCGCCCACCCCGCTGCCGGAGCCGACCGCGAGCGTGAATATGCCGCTGAGACCGTGCTTGGACATGACCTGGTTCGCGACGTTTTGCACCGCGATCGCCGTGAGCGGGGTGTCGGTCGAAGGTTTCCACAATACCGGGTCGCCGCAAACCGCTGCGATGGCGGTGTTCCAGGCCCAAACGGCCATGGGGAAGTTGAACGCGGTAATGATGCCGACGACGCCCAGCGGGTGCCACTGCTCGTACATCCGGTGCTGAGGCCTCTCGGAGTTCATCGTGAGCCCGTAGAGCTGACGTGATAGACCGACCGCGAAGTCGCAAATGTCGATCATCTCTTGTACTTCGCCGTGGCCTTCGGCTCGGATTTTTCCCATCTCGAGAGAGATGAGATCGCCCAGCGGCTCCTTGTGCTCACGAAGCGCGTCACCGAGATCGCGCACGATCTGTCCGCGATAGGGAGCCGGTAAACGACGCCAAGTGTCGAACGTTTCGTGGGCGTGCGCCATTACCGTTTCGTAGGTGTCCGGAGTGGCCATCACCACTTTCGCGATGGGCTCTCCCGTCGTTGGGTTCAGGGATTCGATCTCTGTCCCATTTGGGTCGCGGATCCAACCCTCGGGGCCGGTACAGGCGCCCGGATTGATGTCCGCGATGCCCAGTCGATCAAGAAGTGCCTTGTGTTTGGTGGTTACCGTCGTCATTCGAAAATCTCCTCTTGAAAGCGCCGTGGCCGAACCCCCCATGCTAGCGATCCGGGGGTAGTGTCCGCAAGCCTGGAGGTCACGCGCTACCGCCACTGATCCAAGAGATCGGCTACCCGCATCGCGTAATAACCCCCTTGAAAACCTAGAAATCGAAAGGGCTCGGGGGGGAGGGCGAGCATGGGATCGTTGAGGTAAAGGAGATCCGACCATCGCTTTTCCTCGCCCATCACCAAGTCCGCCAGCACCCGTCCGGAGAGCGTCGCCAAGGACACGCCCATGCCGGAATATCCCAGGGCAGCTGAAATCGGACCCTCTCTCCCGATCCAAGGTCTCCGGCTCCACGTAATGGCCACTGGACCGCACCAACGATGCGTAATCGCGACATCCTTTAAGGAGGGGAAGGTCTCGATGAGCTGCTGATGCAGCGTTTCGTAGACATCCATGAGCGATCCCGTCGCCTGTAAACCGAAGCGATACCGGACCCGACCTCCGAAGAGCACCCGATTTCCGGTCAGGCGAACGTAATTGTGGAGTCGTCGCTTGTCGGAATATCCTTGGCGGCCCTGCCATCCAATGATTTTCCAGTGCTCGGCGCTCAATGGCTCCGTCAGAATGATGAAGGAGAATAACGACACCGCTCTCGGCCTCACGGAGGCCAACCCTCTCGTCGGGAGATAGGCATTCAGCCCGACCACGGCTTGATCCGCCTTCAAGCTTCCCTGCGCCGCGCGTAGCTCGACGCCTCCGGCCACCCTGCTCATCG
>JAJCXL010000253.1 GCA_029263435.1 Acidobacteriota bacterium
GGAGCCTCAACAACTCTTCTTGGATCTCGCACGCGACTTCGACACCGCGCGCAGACGCATCATCGCCATCCTCGGATCGACGGGTCCTTCGACAGACGCGTCCAGCCATCAGATCTCCTCCGGCGCGCCCAACGCCCTCGATGACATTCGCGACACAGTGACGGATCCGTCTCGACCGAGATCGAAGGACTTGACCCGAGTGTTGTCGCGCATCGCCACTCGCTACTCGGAGCGCTGCGTCATCTTTCTGGTCGAGGGGTCTCGCATCCGAGGGTTGAGCTCGATGAGCAGGGACCGCCCCCAATTGTGCCAGCCTGCACAAGAGATCGAGCTCGATCGTGAGGCGCTCGCGCCCTTGGCAAACGCCGTTTATAGCGCCGTTCCCGAATCTCGGCACCGCCACGACGCAGCTCTCGCGTCACATCTCGGGTCCGGGTCCGCGAAAGACTATGCACTCTTTCCCGTCGTCTACCAGCACGAAGTCGTGGCGCTCTTGCTGTGCGACAACGACGTGTCCGGTGCGCCACTCGGCAACACCGACGGGCTGGCTTTGTTCGTACAGCAAGCCGGGAGCGCGATGGAGAAGGCCACCCTCGAACGTCGGCTCGCGGCCATGGCTCATCCTTTATCTCTCGCCAATCAAGGCCCCTTGGTACAAGTAGCCCTTGCGGAGAATTGACCCAATGGACAAACGCATCGACCCTCGCTTCAGCCCCATCGTGCTGAAAGCTCAGCTCGAGGTCTCGGGCGAGAGCTTCGAGGCCTATTTGATCAACTTGAGTCGCAGCGGCGGATTCATCTCGATCGACGAGCCTCCCGCCCCCGAGACCGAGTTCGTGTTGCGCGCCCTGCTGCCGTTCAAGCTCGGCCCGTTCGAGGCCGAAGCGCGCGTGGTGTGGCGGAGCGAGGCGGACAACGAAGAAGAGACGGGCGCCGAGGACAACGAAGTGACGGGCCCGCGAGGGATCGAGGGCTTCGGGTTTCGACTGACGAGCGTCTCCGCCCCTTGCACTCAGCGCCTCGTCGCCTATCTCGCCCAGTTCGAATCGCTGGCCTCTCGCATCGACGAGCTACCCGCGCTCCACGACACCTAGCCGCTTCGGCGCGTGGCCGGGAAACAGCTCCACGTCCGCACCGAGCCCAAGAGTCTGCTCGGCGACCTCAGAGAAGACGTCCCGAAAATCCGTCGTCACCGGTAAATCCCGCCCCTGGTAAAGATTCCGCCTATCCAGGCCCAACCAGTCGCCGTGAACCCGTCCACCCCGAATACCGTCGCCGAGCAACAACATCGCTCCCCCGTGCCCGTGATCGGTTCCGCCCGCGCCATTCGGCGCCACGGTCCGGCCAAACTCTGTGGCCACGACCACGGTGAGCGGGACATCGCCACCCACGTCGGTCACGAAGGCGGTCAAGCTCTCCGCCAACCCGCGCATCAGATTGGCCATCTGTCCGCTCGCCCCCCCTTGGCCGAAATGGGTGTCCCACCCTTCGCTCTCGACGAAAGCGACGCGGACGCCGAGGTCGGCTTTAATGAGCTTGGCGAGCTGTCTCAGCGGCTCACCCGCTCGACCCCGCGGGTAGCGCGCGCCTTCCCGAACGGGAATCGACAACGGATCGCGCTCTCTGAACATCTGTCGTGCGCGGAGCCCCTCTTCGCCGGCAGCCGCGAACCGATCACTTCCGTCACGGGCATAGAGCTCGGCGAGCTTCGAGAGCAACGAGTCGCCACCCGACCGCGGCTCCATTTTAGAGAAATCCTGCAATGCCATCGCGTGTCGAGCGCCGGCGAGGGAGCGAGGCATCTGAGCGCTCAAGGCGACGCCGGTGAACGCGCTCGCGGACGCCCCGCCGAAGGTCTCGATCGCCCGTGCGAGCCAACCGCTGCGAGTGCTCTTGACGCCGGGAGTGCCGGACTCCATGTAGTCTTGGGCATCGAAATGCGACCGCGTCGGGTCCGGGGAACCCACGTTCACGACCGCCGCGAGACGCCCAGCTCGATAGAGCGGGTGGAGGGGAGACAAGGCTGGGTGAAACGCGAAGCCGCTCCCCACATCCAGCGTCGGGCTCTCGCCCCGACCCGGCTCTTCGAGGGCCAGAGCACCCCGAATCTCTCGATAACGCCTTTCACGATAGGGCACGAGCATATGGAGCGCGTCGGCGGCACCACGCTGAAAGACGACCACGACGACACCTCTATCAGAGGCAGCGCTGAGCGAGCGTGCGCCCGATAGGCCGGAGAACGCGACGAGCGTCGACCCTCCGAGCTCGAGGAACTGGCGGCGGTCGATTCCATCTCTCATCCTGTCTCTCCTCATTGCTTTTGAAATTCGGGCCCCGCGAGCTGCACCACCAACGACGCTTCGTCGGAGACGCCGGGCTTCAAGCGAATGCCGGGGAGCCGTCCGGACGCGAAGCGGGTCGCGAACTCGGCCCGAGCCAGTAGGCTTCCGGGCGACAGCCACGTCTCGGCCCCCTCGTCATAACCGGTCGGCGGCTGGCACATGTAGAGCGGCATCCCGAGATCCTGGGTCGCTCGGGCAAGGCCCGGTCCCACGACCTCGGCACCGGTTGCACGCGCCGCGCTCGCGATGAGCTCGAGTGGAGTCTTGACTTTTCCGCTCGACACGCCTTCGGTCACGAATCTCTCCGAGAGAAACAGAGTCCGCAGGACGGAGGCGATGTCGCCTCCCGTCCGAGTGAACGTGTCCGCGAGCTCTCC
>JAJCXL010000254.1 GCA_029263435.1 Acidobacteriota bacterium
GACGGCCGTATCACTCATGATCCCGGCGAGCGGATCTCTTGGAGCAACCGGCCCCCCATCAGCCTCGTGATGGACACCGATGTCGACGGAGCGATCGTCACCGAGACCGATGAAAGCCTGCGTCGAGGTCTCATCGCGGATACCGCTTCTGACAAGCGCGCCCGCATGAAAGACGTTTGCCAGCATTGTCACACCCCCGACTACGTCAACGCGTTCTACGTGCAATATGACGACCTGGTCATCCTCTATAACGAGAAATTTGCCAAACCCGGCAAGGCCATCGTGGACGCGCTCGGCCGGGAAGGCATTCTCACCCCGACCCAGTTCGATGAAGAGATCGAGTGGACGTGGTTCTACTTGTGGCACCACGAAGGCCGTCGAGCCCGACACGGTGCTTCGATGATGGCGCCGGACTATACCCACTGGCACGGCATGTTCGAAGTGGCCGAGCGGTTCTACATGGAACTGATTCCGCAGGCGCGCGAGCTCGTCGCCGAGGCCGAGGCCCACGGTCGAGCCGCGGAGGCGAGGCGAGTAGGCGCGGTCATCGACCAGATTCTTGCTCGTGAAGAGCACGCCTGGTTCGACGAAGGCGCTGAAGAAGCGACCCGGCGCATCCGCGACGCCATGGAAGAGAAGTACGGAATACGGTGATCCGATGAAGATGGAGCGACGGAACTTTCTACGAGCCCTCGGCACGACCGGGGCCGGCATCGCGGCGTTCTCCTGCGCGGATCGTGAGGAAGCCGAGAAGCTTGCCTCCGAGAGAGCGGGTCTCGATGAAACGGGCCTATCGTGGGGGAAGGCGCCATGTCGTTATTGCGGCACCGGCTGCGGCGTCGAGGTCGGCGTGCGAGACGGTCGGGCGATCGCAGTGAGAGGCGACGAACTAAGCCCGGTGAACCGCGGACTTCTTTGTGTCAAGGGCTACCACCTGCCGGGCATGCTCTATGGATCCGACCGGCTCCTCAAACCGCAGCGACGCTCGGCGAACGGGACTCTGTCCGAGATGAGCTGGGACGACGCGCTCGATCTCATCGCCGAGAAGTATCAAGAAGCGCTCGATGACGGTGGCCCGGAAGCGGTCGGTGTCTACGGCTCGGGACAGTGGACGGTCTTCGACGGATACGCAGCGCTCAAGTGGGTCAAAGCCGGGATGCGGAGCAACAACCTCGATCCCAATGCGAGGCTTTGCATGGCGAGCGCGGCCATGGGTTTCATGACCCAGTTCGGCAGTGACGAGCCCATGGGCTGTTACGACGATTTCGAGGCAGGGGACGACTTCGTGCTGTGGGGCAACAACATGGCAGAAATGCACCCCGTGCTCTTTAGCCGGATCTTGGAGCGGAAAGGGAAGAGTCCCAACGTACGGATCGTGGATATCGGCACCCGGCGGACGCCCACGACGCACTATGCGGACATGTATGTCGAGATCCGGCCCGGGGCGGATCTGGCGCTGGCGAATGGCATCTTGCACTTGCTCGTCGCGCGGGATCGCGTGGCGCACAGTTTCGTGCGAGACAACGTCGTCTTTCGTCGAGGCATCGAGGACATCGATGAGATCGGCTATGGCTGCTACGGTGACCAGGCCGAGTACTACACGTTCACTGACCGGCCTAACCCATCCAGCTTCGAAGAGCTGAAGACATTCCTCGAGGACTACACGCCGAAGCGAGTGGCTGAGATCTCGGGGGTGCCGGAATCTCAGATAGAAGCGCTCGCCACCATCTATGGTGAGCCCAACCGCGGCACCGTGAGCACGTGGTGCATGGGAGTGAACCAGCACACCCGTGGCACGTGGATGAACAACTTGCTCAACGATCTTCACCTTCTCACCGGCAAGATCGGCCGCCCCGGCGCCAACCCGTTCAGCTTGACCGGGCAGCCTTCGGCGTGCGGCACCGCGCGCGAAGTGGGCACCTTCTCGAATCGTCTCCCCGCCGACATGGTGGTCACCAATGCAGAGCACCGGAAGAAGGCCGAGACGATCTGGAAGCTCCCTGAAGGCACCATCAACCCGAAGCCCGGCTATCACACGATGGATATGTTTCGGGCGTTCCAGCGGGGGGACGTCAAGGCTCTCTGGGTTCAGACGACCAACCCTTGGGTTTCGCTTCCGAACTTGAATCGCTACCAGCGTAAGCCGGGAGACGGGAAGTTTCTGGTCGTGAGCGATATCTACCCGACGCCTTCGACCGAGGTCGCAGACCTCATCCTTCCTTCTGCCGCTTGGATCGAAAGAGAAGGGGTCTTCGGTAATACCGAGCGCCGCACCCAGCAATGGAACAAGCTCATCGATCCTCCTGGGGACGCGCGTGAAGACGCGTGGCAGATCATCGAAGTGGCCAAGCGCATGGGAATGGGAAACTTGTTCCCGTGGCCGGACGACGCGTGGCACGAGCCCATGTTCGAGGAGTATCGGCAGTTCACCGTTGGCATTGGCAAAGACCTGGCCTCCTACGCGCAGCTCAAAGAGGAACGCGGGCTGAGGTGGCCGGTCGTCGACGGCAAGGAGACCCGCTATCGCTACGCGGCGGGGCACGACCCCTACGTCAAGAAAGCGACCGGCGTCCATTTCTACAAGGCGAAGGCGTTCGGGGAGAAGGCCGCTTTCTGGCTGCGGCCGTATCATCCGCCCGCCGAAGTACCGGATGACGAGTACCCCTTTTGGCTATCGACCGGACGGGTCCTCGAGCACTGGCATACCGGTTCGATGACGCGCAGGGTTGCCGAGCTCCACCGCGCGGTGCCGGAAACCTATGTCGAGATGAACCCGGCCGACGCGGCCGAGCTAGGCATCCGCGACCATCAACGCGTGAAGCTCTCGAGTCGTAGGGGCACGCTCGAGCTTCAGGTCTTGCTCTCCGGCCGCGGCCAGCCGCCGAAAGGCTCTCTGTTCGTGCCGTTTTTCGACGAAGGGCATCTCGCGAATGTGTTGACGCTCGACGCCATGGACAACATCAGCAAAGAGCCGGATTACAAGAAATGCGCCGTGCGCGTCGAGCTTGTGTAGCGTTCGCGATACTCGCTGCCGGTTGCGGAAGTGGCAGCGACGATGGCGGCACGACCCGCCATCGGGCGTTCGCGGGAGCCCCGCCTGTGATTCCACACGTCTCCTTCGGATCGAGTTGCGAAAGCTGCCATGTCGACGAAGGTCCGGCCGTGCCCGGTGTTGGCGTGCCTCCGCGATCGCCGCACTCTCGAACGAGTGGGATGGCGTTCGCGCGTTGTCGCCAGTGTCACGTGTTTCATCATGATGTTGCGCCGTTCGTGCGCTCGAGCTTCACGGGCTTTACGCGGGATGGCGCCCGCGGCTGGCGGGCTCACCCGTTGGCCCCACCGGTGATCCCCCACCCGGTGTTCATGCGAGAAGACTGTCTTTCGTGCCACGAGGGCGACGGCGCGCGCGAGGCGCTCCGCACCACGCATCCGGAAAGGACGCGATGCCTTCAGTGTCATCTCTCCACACAGCTTTGAAGACCACACTCTCGACCGTGGTCTTCTTGCTCGTGGCAGTGACGCTCGCAGCCGAGGACGCGGCGACCTTGAAGGAAGCACTTTCCAAGGCAACGGCGTCGGTCACCCTTCGCTACCGATACGAGCTCGTCGATGACGCCGCGTTCGACGAGAACGCGCACGCGTCTACCCTTCGCACGACCCTTGGCTTTCGTACGCTTCCGTTCAAAGGCGCGAGCATGTTCATCGAAGTGCAAAACGTCGCCGCTATTTTCGGCGATGGCACGTTCAACAACGCCGGTGCGGGCGATCTCGCCAACGGCGTCACGGGTCGTCCGGTCGTCGCGGACCCGTCTCAAACGCGGATGCAGCAAGTCTATTTTCGCTACGACGCGTTCGACACAACCTTAGACGTCGGTCGCCGCGAGATCATCTACGGCGATCACCGTTTTGTCGGAAACGTGATTTGGCGACAGAACCATCAAACTTTCGACGCCGTTCATCTCGTGAGTCAGTCGCTCGCGAAGACCAAGCTCTCCTACAGCTTCGTCGACAAGGCGATTCGTATCTTCGGGGACGAGCAAGATATGAGCTCGCATTTCTTGAACGGCGTTGTCGACCTCCATGGTCAGACGTCGCTCGAGCTGTTCGGATACCTGCTCGACTATGAGAACGCACCGCTCTTCTCGTCTTCGACTCATACCTATGGGCTTCGGCTCCAGGGCGCCGAGTCCGTCGCCGAGAACGCGACATTGTTGTTCGAGGTCGAGTACGCGAAACAGAAGGATTTTCAGAGGAATCCACGAGACA
>JAJCXL010000255.1 GCA_029263435.1 Acidobacteriota bacterium
CGGACGTCGTCGACGGACCCTTCGCACCGGGCTGCGGTCCGGGCGGCTACGGGATGCCCACCTTCATCGACGCTCGCGTCCGAGTGCCTGGTGTGCACCGCTTGCAGCTCGCCGATGTCCGCCAAGCACGGAGCACGGCGCCGGGCCTCTTCTCCGCCGGACAGCTCCTCGTCTTGGTGCAACGACCGGCCATGATTCTCGGCTATTCGGGAAACTTCGCCGCTTGCAACGGCGAGTGTGAGCCTACCGTCATCGTTCCTCCGGGACAGATTCACGAGACTCCGACGGGAATGGCCATCGCCGGCAACTCGATTTTGGTCTCTACGAAATGGGGCACGATCCTCAAGATCTCCAACAACGGCGGGCTTCAGGTCGACGATTTCTTTTCGCTGCCCGGCCACGGCGGACGCCTCAGCGTCGGTGCGGACGAGGGAGCCCTCGTCGCCTACGCGACCGTTCCCAACAAAGGCGGCAAAGTCGTTGAGCTCGACGCCACGACCGGAGCCGAGATCGAGACCTTCAAGAAGCACATCAAGGTACCTTTCGGCGTCGGCACGCGGTCGAGCGGTGTCGTTGCCGCTGCGGCGGGAGCGAACGTCGAGGTTCTCCTGCCCCAGCTCAACACGACATTCGCGAACTTGACGACCCCTGGCCTGTTCGATGGTGAGTGCAAGTTCTACGACCATCCGAACCCCACCTGTGAGGCCAACGGGACGTGCGAGGACATCCTCATCTCGGATCTAGACCCGACCCTCCCGGACGTCACGTTGGGCGCGCATTTCCAACCGTTTCGCGTCGGGAACCCCGAGACCGGACCGCTTCAGTACTTGATCTGCCGGGTCAGCTCGACCGCGGGGATTCAAGATCTCATTACGATGATTCACGAGGAAGAAACCTCCATCGGCTATGAGCCCGTATGCGAGACCGGAAACGAAGCGACGGGCGATGAGACTCGGATGGCCTGGGCTCCAATTCCAGGCGAAGATGCCCCGATTGTCGAAGGTGATCAGTTCATCGGCATTACGTCGGGCTGCGTCGGAAGCCACCGCGGTTTCTGGAAGAGCTACTCTTTGGTCTCGCCCATCGTGCGTGATCTGCGAACCACGGACGAGAACATCGAGGCCAAGCAGACGCATCTCGGCGCGACGTTCCTCGAGGTCAAAGACGACATCATCGGTGAGTGCCCGGCCCTTCCGGCCGGCGGAGGCCCGGCTCCTTCCAGCGCGTTCGACCTGGCTGGACTCGGCGACAATACCGATTGGTCCTACATTCCGTCGGCGAGCGGCCAGTTCGGCGCGGCCGGCAACAACTTGCTTCTTGGGGGCGGCACCATTCACTTCGAGATCAAGTTCGCCGGCTTCAATCACGCCTTGGGCACCTCGGATACGGCGGGAACCAACAAGGAAGTCATCATCGCCAATTCATCCGGCGGCGGCGGACCCTTCGCGTACTCGCCTTCGAACGATCCCTACCTGTTCTATTTCGAGAACATCAGTGGTGGTTTGACGGGTGCGACGGCGTACTCCGACAACAGCCTCGACAACCATCCCAAAGTCGAGCTCGCGGTCTATCGCAACATCGCCGATCCCACTCGATTCGCTTTGTTCTTCGATGATGGCGGTGGAGCCCCGGATCTCGACTTCGACGACTTCGTCGTGACCGCGACCGGAGATGTCGGGGACCTCGGTACCCAGTGTCAGATTCAACTCGCGATCGCGGCGGGTGACGCAGCCGTCTTTCCGGACGACTGTGGCGAGTACGACTCCGCGTTCGACGAGGCGCCGAGCTGCGGCAGCGACTACTTGGGCCTCATCGATAGCTTGACGACTATCCAGAACGTCATCGACGAGAATCAGGATGACTTCGTCGGTCCGGAGGAGCTGAACACGGTCGGTGAGCTGAAAGCTCGGACCGGAGCCGAGATCTTCCAGGCGTGCAAGCCGATTGGCGGAGACCATCCTTCTTGCCCGCCACTGCCAGACCACGAGCACGACGACGAGCACGAGTAAGGTAGGGTTTTAGTAAGCCTGGGGGAAGAGTTGACTTCCCCCAGGCGCTCTCCTACGATGGCTCGGTTGTCGGCCTCTCCTTCACCTCCAAACGCAGGTGCGCGGAATGAAATGCCCAAACTGTAGCCACGAAAACGAAGAATCGCTCGACGCCTGCGGGAAGTGCGGCCAGACGCTGGCCGAGATCGACGGCGAGACCGCCTTCGACGCTCCGTCGCCGGTTCCCGGAAGCTCTGAAAAGACCTACCAGTCCCCTCCCACCGAGCTGCCGCGCTCTTCCGAAACGAGCGACTCGCCGGTCGAAGTCGCCACCGAGTTCCTGTCGAGAGATGAGATCACGTCCGCGACGGATGCGTCCCAGCGATCCGGTCCCGCGAGCGGGAGTGGGTCCTTCCCTCGCTCGTCAACCGGCCAACTCCTGCAGAACTCCGTCTTTGCCGGCCGTTACGAGATCATGAACGTGCTCGGTGAAGGCGGAATGGGGATCGTCTACCAAGCCAAAGACCTGGAGCTCAACAAGCTCATCGCTTTGAAGACCATTCGAAGTGAGCGCGAGACCGATCCTGAGGTCGTCACCCGTTTCAAGCGAGAGCTTCTCCTCGCGAGGGAGATCACGCACAAGAACGTCGTTCGGATTCACGATTTCGGAGAAGCGGACGGCATCAAGTATTTCACGATGGCCTACATCGAAGGCCAGAGCCTCAAAGGGCTCATCCGACAAAAGAATCGGCTTTCCGTGGACGAGGCGCTGCCTGTCGTTCGGCAGATCCTGAGCGCGCTCAAAGAAGCACACAATCAGGGCGTCATCCACAGGGATTTGAAGCCCCAGAACATCATGATCGACCTCGACGGCGTGCCGCACATCATGGATTTCGGCATCGCGCGCTCTTCCGTCGAAACGACAGACCTTACCGCCACCGGGATGATGATTGGCACTCCCGACTACATGTCGCCCGAACAGGTCAAAGGAGAAAAGGCGACGGCTCAGTCCGACATGTTCTCCTTCGGGGTCATCCTCTACGAGATGATGACCGGCGACCTCCCTTACAAAGCCGACAGCCCGGCCTCCAAGGTCATGATGCGGCTGTCGCACAAACCGAAGGCGCCCCGTCAAGTCACGCTCGATATTCCAAAATATCTCGAGCAGATCATTCAAAAGTGCATGGAAGTCGATCCGGCGTTCCGCTACAAGAACGCCCAGGACGCGATGGATGACATCGACCGTCAATTCGTCGATCGGTCGCTGACCCTCAAAGTACAAAAGGCGGTGGGAAAGAGCACGCCGAAAATTGCTGCAGCAGCGATCGTCATCGCGGCGGTCGCGGGCGGGATCTACATGATGACCCAGCCCGGCTCCGGACCCGATGTGGCGGGCGAGACCGTACCGACGGAGTCGCTCACGACCCTGGCTATCCTTCCTTTTACGAACGCGGCGGGCTCGGCCGAGCAAGAGTGGCTCCGAAACGGGATCCCAGAGATGTTGGTCCACGACATCGGGCAGTCGAACTTCATCCGGCCGGTACCGACCGAACGCGTTCTGCGCGCGATGCGAGAGCTCGGCGTCGACGCGAATACTCGATTCGACGAGCCCACCCTCAACGCTCTAGCAGCACGCATCCCGGCGAGCTCCTTGCTCTACGGCCAGTTCGTCGAGAGCGGCGACAACCTTCGCCTCGATTTGACGGTCCGAAAGACCGGCAGCGGCGTCCCGACTCCCATCAACGCGGAAAAGCCGTCGACGGAGATATTCGCCATCGTCGACCAGCTCACCCAGGCCGTCAAGGCGCAGCTCGATCTTACCGAAGATCAGATCAAAGGCGATGTCGACCGCCCCGTCACCGAGGTCTCGACCGGCTCGCTCGAGGCGCTACGCGCTTATCAGAGAGGGCTGGACGAGCTCACGCGGGGCAACAATCAAGAGGCCGGTCGATTGCTCGAGATCGCGACCCTGGAAGATCCTCTCTTCGCCATGGCCTATGCAAAATACGCCGAAGCGCAGTTCGCCCTCGGCTTGCACGTCGAGGCGGAAGCGACCGTGGATCGCGCGCGACGCCTCGCGGAAGAGAAACCGCTCCCCATCGCCGAGCGCTATCAGATTCATGCGACCGCCGGTTTGGTCCGCGGCGAATATGAGAACGCGGCCGAGAGTCTTGCCGAGCTCGCCGCAATGTATCCGCAAGATCCGGACATCCACCTGAGTCTCGCCAGAGCCTATGAAGAGCTCGCCCATCTCGCCGAAGCGAGAGCCGCGTATGAACGCGTGGTGGAGCTCGCTCCCGACTATGGCGGCGCGCTACTGGGCCTGGGCCGCGTCCTCGACATGGGCGGCGACTCCGAAGGAGCGATTCGGATTTTGAAACAAGCCCTCGAGACCGGTCAGTTCGATGACGAGCCGGAAGCCCTCGGAATGCTTCAGTCGATCATGGGGGTCGCCCATCGAGAGCTCGGAGATCTCGACACCGCTCTCGTTCATTTGGAGCTCTCTCTCGAAGCGCGAACCGAGTCCGGCAACCTCGGCGGTCAAGCCACCACACTCATCAACATGGCCGGCGTCTACGTCAACAAAGGCGACGTGGACCAAGCCGTTCGCCTCAACCGCCAAGCAATCGAGATCGCGCAAGAGATGCGAAACACCAAGCTCGAATCGGGCGCGCTCACGAATCTGGGGATGACCTTCCAGCTCGCCGGCCGCTTGGACGAAGCGATGGAGGCGTTTCGAGACTCCATGAGGCTGGAGATGGACGCGGACGATCAACTGGATCTCGCGAACAAGCTCGACCACATCGCGAACGTCTATCGACTCATGGGCCGCTACGATGACGCCATCGTCTATCTCGAGCGAGCGAAAACCTATCTCGAGGACATCGACGACGACCTGGAGCGGAGCATCAACCTCGGTCACCTCGCCTCCGTCAGAAAAGCCCAGGGACTCTATCCGGAGGCGGTCGAAGCGTTCATCGAAGGTATCGCCATCTCGAACCAGATTCACGATCTCATCGGGGTCTCGGCGATGCATCAAGACCTCGCGGACATCTACGTGATGCAAGGTCGCTACGCGGATGCCTTCGCCTCGCTCGATCGCGCCATCGAGATCGCCCACGAGCTCCACAACGAGCACGACATCGCCGAAGTCAAAGCACCCTACGGCCACCTCCTGATCCAGGTCGGGTTGCTCGATCGAGCCGACGCGGAGCTCGAAGAAGCCGAGAACGTCGCGCATGGCGCCGAGGCCCGGGACCTCCTTCCCGAGGTCTATCTCGGCCGCGCTCGAGTACACGATCTGCGCGGAAAGCTCGACGAGGCTGCCACAGCCTATGAGGAAGCCAACGTTCGCGCCAACTTGAGCGGGCAAAAAGAAGTAGCCGTCGCCTCACGCGTCGCTCTCGGAAACCTTTTCCTCGCCCAGAACAAGGCTTCGAACGCGGAGCGGATGCTAGTTCGTACTCGCGCGGAAGCCGCCGACGCGCGTCTCAGACCGTTGGAGGCCGACGCCGCCGCCTCGCTCGCCAATGTCTATCTCGCCCAAGACGACCCCGAGAAAGCTCGAAGGACCGCGCTCGAAGCCATCAGCATGGCCGATAAGTTCGACGGTCGGCCGATCCTGATGCGCGCCTATGACACGGTCGGGCGCGCGCTCGAGCAGCTGGGAAAGAGAGAGGAAGCTCTCGACGCCCACGCGCGTTCTGGTGAGATTCTCGAATGGATTCGGGGCAGCCTACGACCCGAGCACGTGCCGTCTTACGTGACCCGGCCGGACATCCGGGAGCTGGTCCAAAACACCGCCAAGATCCTGGAGACCGGCGGGCGCAACGAGCAAGCCGACGCTCTCAAGAGTTGGCTTACGTCGGAAGACTAGCCGCCGCGTCGGCAAGCCGCTGGCGCTTCGTAAAAAGGGTCCTCATCGCACTGCTGAAGATGGCCAGACGTCGCCGCTCGACCGTGCTATGGATCGCGAGCACGTTCACGCTCGCCGCCGGCGTCACGGTGGGCTTCACCCAAGGTCGCGGGTGGTGGAACCGTGTGCCCCCTCGCTTCGCCGACAAGAACGCGCCCACGAACGATCTGTTCAGCTTTTGCCGAATTCTCTACCAGAGCGTGCGGGGAGAGCCGTCAGGCTACGGCTGGAATACGGACTATCCCTACTCCGACATCAACTTTATGACTCGGTTCTCGCAGCTGACGTCGGCGGAGATCCGACGTGACGGAGACGGAATGCCCGATCACGTCGTCGTCACGCTCACCGACGATGTGATCTATGACTATCCCTTCGTGTTCATGTCCGACGTCGGCACCGTCGGCTTCACCCCGAACGAACAAGAAAGGCTTCGAGACTACCTACTCCGTGGAGGGGTCCTCTATGTCGACGACTTTTGGGGTGACGCGGCGTGGGATCACTGGATGTCGGAGATGGCGCGTGTCCTGCCTCCCGAGGAGTATCCCGTCGTGGACGTTCCGATGGATCACGTCATTTTCAGAACGTTCTACACCATCCGCAAGGTGCCTCAAATCCCATCGATTCACTATTGGCGTCGCTCCGGCGGCACCGGCACCTCAGAGCGAGGAGGGGAAACGGCCGAGCCGCACTTTCGTGGGATCTTCGACAGCCATGGCAGGCTCATGGTGATCATGACCCACAACACCGACATCGCTGATGGGTGGGAGCGAGAAGCGGAAGAAGACGAGTACTTCTACCGCTTCTCGCTGAAAGCCTACCCGGTGGGGATCAATATCGCGATGTACGCGATGACCCACTAAAGAAAACTCTCGACCGCGACTAGAGCGGGCGATCCGGCATCATGATCGTGCGCCACATGTGAGACGAAGGTGAATTGTCCCACCCCAGACCTTCTTCGGGCTGTTTGAAGTGACGACCGATGATGTCTACGAAAGGATCCATCGAGACCACCGCGTCCGGATCGAACGCGTAGAGATCGTTGACCGTCACCAAGCGAGGGTACTCGTACCATTCGTGGTTTCGCAGCATTTTGTACGTGCGCTGCAGGTAGGGCTCGGGTACGTAGTCTTCCCCGAAGAACCGGTAGTACGACTCGGGATACTCGGTGTAGCCGTACTCTTCGTCTACGAAGAATCGCAGCGTCTGGTGATAGCGGATAGCGAAGCTCGTGATCTCGGGAACGTAGGGCTCGACGAGCTGAGCGCCCCACCACCCGTGGTCCGGTCGAATGGTACTGAGAACGACATCATGAAGGAGACACGCGAGAATGATCTCCTCCTTCATTCCGGTCTTGAGCGCTCGCGTCGCACTCTGCAGAACGTGATTCGCAGGAGCGAACCGGTGCTCGTAGAAATCCAATAGGGTGGGTTTTTCGGGCATCTGCGGAAGCTCACGAAGCTTTCCATCCCGCGGGACGAACAGTCCACCCGCGCCGCGGCGGACCGGACGATTGAGGTCCGCGTAGCGCTCCTTCAAATCGGCGACGGACGGATACTTTTTCTCTTCCCGTCCGGCAATGGCCGCTTCGAGCTCGCTCTCCGCGAAATGTTCGAGGGCGTTCGCCTTTTGATCCTGGGTCATCAGAGCGACGGCAGAGGCGCCGCCGACGCTCGCAAAAAATTTCCGACGATTGATTTCCATTCCGACTCTCTCCTCCGAGGCCCGAACTCGAGGGCATGGCATGCCGACCGGAAAGCCTCGACCCAGAGTATGCCCGGCCCGCCCTCCCCGTCAACCAAGTACCGACGAGAGCGTTCGGCTCAGTCGACCTTCAGTGAAGCCATCGGATCGAGGTGAGCGGCGCGCCACGCAGGGACGAGACTCGCCGCGATCGCCGCGGTCAAAAGGACTCCCACCCCGGCCGCGACGGCGAAGCCGTCCATCGCGCCTACCCCGAACAAGAATCGCTGCATGAAGCGTCCAACGACGACACTCGAGCCCACGCCCACGACGATCCCGACCGCGGCGAGGGTGATGCCTCGGTTCACGACGTGAGCGACGACGGCCCGGGCCGAAGCGCCAAAGGCCATCCGGACGCCGATCTCCCGACGGCTTTGATTCACCCAATAGGACAACACGCCATAGACGCCGGCGGATGAGATGAGAAGGGCGAGGACACTGAGCAGGCTCAACAACAGCGCGAGGAACCGGTCGGTCGACAGCGAGCGCGCGAGCAGTGTCTCCAACGCGAAAGTGCTGCTCACCGGCTGACGGCGATTGATAGCGAGCGCCTCGGACGCGATGGCCAAGGCGGCGGCGGAAGGATCCCGGGAGCGAGCGACCACCGTCATCGCTCCGTAGGTGAACTGAGAGTGCGGCACGAAAAACTCCGGTTTGAAGCTCGAGCCGGGAGACCCGAAGTGAACGTCGCCTACCACTCCAACCACGAGGAGCTCTTCCGCACCGCCATAGATCGAGAATGTCCTTCCGATCGGGTCCTGGTCCGGCCAACCCACCGAAGCGAAAGTCTCGTTGACGAGCGCCACGTGTACGGTGTCTTGGCGATCCGTCGACTCGAAGGTTCTCCCCGACAGGAGGCGAATGCGCATCGTCTCAATGTAGCCGGCGGTGATCGAGCGAAAGAACGCTTGTCGAGTCCCTTCGGGATCTGCCGCCTGCCCGCCGATGCTATAAGGCAGATCGTAGTCGATGGTGAACGGGTCGAGGGGCAGCCCCGAGCTCGCTCCCACCTTCTCAATCTCGGGTCGGGCACGGAGCCGCTCGAGAAGCGTCGCGAAATAGGCCTCCTCGAGAGGATCGTCACCGTAAGTGTCGCTATCGAGATAGATTCTCGCCCCGGCGACCCCCACCGGGTCGAAACCCAAATCTTGGGAGCGAAGCTCACTCAAGCTGCGGAGCATCAAACCCGCCGCGACCAGAAGCATGACGGATAGAGCGAGTTGAGCCACGATCAATCCATCGCCGAGCAAGCTACGCTTCGCCGTCGCTCCCCGCGCTTTCGAGTCGGAGCCGGCCACCCGTGTCATCGGTGCGAATCCGAACAAGACACCGGCAGCGACGCTCACACCGAACGAGAAGAGGAGGACCGGCAGATCGAGCCGGACATCCGAAAGCCTGGGCAGATAACTCGGGGCCACCGCTAGAAGCATCCGGTGGAACCAAAAAGCAACGACGAGTCCCACCGCGCCTCCGAGCGTCGACAGCGCAAGGCTTTCAGCAAGAAGCTGGCTCGCGAGCTGACTTCGCTTCGCGCCGAGCGCCCTCCGCGTCGAGATCTCAGCTCCTCGCACCGTCGCGCGCGCGAGGAGCAAGCTCGCCGTGTTGGCGCAGGCGATGAGGAGAATCAGACCCACCGCCGAGGCGGCCAGGACGATGGCGGGTCTGACACTTCCGACGAGACTCTCACGAAACGGCAAGACAGAGATGGTGTACCCGGCGAAGCGTGGATAGGTGCGTCCGAGGCGCTCCGCGACATCGCGGAGACGGGATTGCGCAAGAGGGAGTGCGTTGTCTTCGCTCAGACGCAGCAAGACGCCAATCCGCCCGAGAAGGTTCCGGTCGTCTGGGTCCCAGTCCTGGATCATCCAAAGCTCGGCGCCCGCATCCGGTAGCGGAAGCTTTGCAGGCAGCACGCCGACGACGCGGACCGCTCGGCCGTCGAGCACGATGTCGCGGTCAATGATGGACGGATCCGCGCCGAAAGCCTGCCGCCAAAGCGTCTCCCCAATCACGCACACGTCTCCGATTTGCCCGGGCACGACATCGTCAGGCGTCAGCACGCGTCCCAGGAGCGGCGCGACACCCATGACTCCGAAGAACTCGCCATCCACCATCACGGCGCTGCCAATCTCGGTGACCGATTCCGTTTCCTCGAGGGTAACGGACTCGTAGATAAAGCTCGCGAATCTCTCGAAGGGCGCGCTCCCCGACACTTCGGCCCGCATGTCTTCGAGGTAGCGCTGATAGAAGCCTGAGGTGTCGCTCGGGACCGCCTCTCGATGCAAGGTAAGAACCGCGACCTGCTCCGCGTCTCGAATACCCAGGGGCCGGAGCAAGACCCCGTAGACGACACTGAAGATCGCCGTGTTCGCGCCGATGCCGAGCGCGAGTGTCGTCACCGCCACCAACGTGAACAACCGCTGCTTGGTCAGGAGTCGAACCGCCATCCGCGCGTCGTGGGTCCACGTCGCGGCGAAGCGACGCGACCGCGCACCGGTCTCACGAGAGCCCCGTCTCGAGCGGCGCTCGAACCTCCAAGCGGCAGGGGCGCTACGGACCACGTCCGCGAAAGCACTCACCAAGAACCGCCACCGACCCCAAGGTCGACCTGACGACACCGCCGCTCGCTCCAACTCCTCGAACAGCAACCCCATTTGCTCTTCGTATTCACGTCGGAGCGAAGAAGGAAGAATCCGGAGCACGAGCCCAAACAATCGCGTCGCAACAGACCGAATGCGGGGTGACGTCACGGATGCCCTCCCCCCTTCTCCGCGGACGAGATCGGAAGAGCACCCACTCGCTCGACCAACGTCTGCAGGTGGCGTGCTTCCTCGCTCAGGCGCGCTCGGCCGGCGGAGGACAGCTCGAAATAGCGACGTCTGGAGTCTTCCTCGGGAGGCGTGGCGGCAGCGTCGGTTTCCCTCACGAGCCCGAAGGCCACGAGGCGACGGATGACCGTATAGAGATTACCCGGCAGAATCGATAGCCGGCCTTCGCTGTGATCTGCTATCCGGCGCACGAGGCCGTAGCCGTGTGCCGGGCCGGACGCAAGAGCCAAGAGGACGTGAAACTCAACGGGGCGTAAGGTCGACATGCCCCATTGTACTTATGATAAGTATACTTATGTCAAGCACAAAATCGATGAAATCCTCCCGTGGCATCTCTCATCTTTGTAGACTATCGCCCGGGAAATCCGGTGAAGACGAACGCGAAATCGAAGCACAACACTTCGCTCGTCGGAAGCTGATCGAATTTGTCCCACGCGTTGAACAACGTCAATACGCCGATCACGCCGGATGGCGGAACTGGAAGCTCGACGAGCGCCTCGGTGGAGGCGACAGGGACCGGTATCAACGACGACCACAGCGACGAAACCTGAGATTGCGCCACGAGCCACGTGGTCCACGACGTGGATTCGTGAGTCTCGACCGTCAGATCAAGGCCCAAGGTCCCCGGAATATAGCTGAGGTCCAGATCGACGGAGCACCCGCCTTCGGGAAAGAGATCGCGGTTCCAGCTCAAGACGATGTCTCCCGTGCTCCCCCCGGAGCCGGCAACGGCGATTTTGTAGGACACCCCCACGCTCGCGGTGAACACGACCTCGCTCTGCGGGTTCTGACCGCTGATGTCGTCATTGCTGACGATCTCGGTCAAGGCGTCGAGGGCGGATCCGGTGTAGACGGCGAGCGTCGTATCGAAGTCGCTTCCGAGAGTGTCGAAAGTCACTTCTCCGCTTTGCTCCGCCACCCATTCCCACCACACCGACTGGAGGGGTCCAGCGACGCCGGCGTGTTGAGGCTCGAACGCTTCGCCGGTCGCGAGCGTGTTGTTGCCTTGCGTTTGCCCCGTCTGCCCGCCGAGCGTGAAGCGAGCGGCGAAGTCGTCATTGCTCAACCCACTCGCATCGAGCCCGTCGACCGCGATCGCTCCCGTGGAGGTGGGATCGAGCCAATCGCTCAGCCGCGAATCCGGCGTCCCGCCGCCGGTCCAGGAGGCTGAGATTCGCCCGAACCAAGTCGAAAGATCATTCCCACACTTCGCCTGTCCTCCGCGGACTTGTCCCACCACCCGTTGTTCGGGATTCAGCAAAGGTGAGCCGGACGCGCCGGGAGTCACGCTACCCATATCCCAGTCCGCGACTCGAATGAAGTTGCCGTCGCCAGGGATCTCGGAGTCGAACGCCGAGGTCGTCGTCGTCGGATCGTTTTCGAACGTGATGCGTTTCTCGTCGGAGTTCGAGTGGTGTATGACCACCGCCGATGGCGGATCCGCAAGGCTACGATCCCAGCCGGCATAATACGTATCGAATGCCAAGGGCGCGGTATCGAGCCGGACCAGGGTGAAGTCGCTGAGCGTCGAGGACGCAAGAAACGTCGAGCCGGTCACGAACTCGTCGAGGACCCCGTCGCCCGGGCCGATGTTCTCAGGGCTACCTATCGCGCGACAGGTGGAGTTGTCGAAGTTCCAGAATGCAACGAGGGAAGCCGCGTTCGAAGCATCCACCTTGCAATGCTCCGCGGTGAGAAACAACGGCGTGAAGTCCGCGCTCGTGTTGTTGATGAGGGTGCCCGCGCAGAATGTCGATCCACCGAGAGAGTAGACCGCGACCGCTCGGATCGGGTCTCGCCAATCGTCGGCCTCCGAACACGCGACATCGACCTGGCACGCGTTCGGATCCCCACCGACATCGAGAGCTTTACCGATGGGACGATACCCGTAACCGACGGAGGTGAGCTCGAGCTCGAGCGAGGCTTGATCCGAGCTATCGAGAGAGACCTCGACCACGAGATCGTCGGTCTCGAGCGGCGGGGTCCACAACTGCCCGTGGGCTCGGTTGTCGGACGCGGTGAAAGGGCGTATCGCTTTCGAGCGGTCGGACGCGTAGATCGAGAGTCGTCCGCTCGAAGGCATCCGGTAGCGAGAGAATCCGAGATTCAGCGAGTGCGCATCGGGCGCTCTCACCCGCAACCGCCAAAGGAGCCTTCCGTCGCCCAAGTCCTCCCACGTGCCATCCACCGCGGGGGCAGCCGAGACGGGGCGCGCCAACGCGAAACGCTCGGGACGCTCTTCGAGCGGCGCGAGCGCGTCCTCGGCCAAGAGCGAGGCCGTGCTCGGCGCATCGACGACGATGGATCCGATCTCTTCGAGCGCACGCACCGTACTCGCGCCCGACGCGGACTGGAGCGACG
>JAJCXL010000256.1 GCA_029263435.1 Acidobacteriota bacterium
TCACGCTATCAGAGGCCGGCGACCCGGACAACACCTCTTTGAGGTACCATTTTCACGATGTTAGAGGAATCGGTCCGACGCGCCATTCGCGTGGACAAGGATCGGTTGATGCGAAGACTCGACGCGCTCGCCGAGTGCGGTGCGCGAGACGACGGCGGGTGCAATCGACTCGCGTTCACCGATGCGGACAAGCAAGGGCGCGATCGCGTCATCGGATGGATGCGGGAGCTCGGTCTCACGGTCGAGATCGATGCGATCGGAAACGCCGTCGCGATCCGGGCAGGAGCTACCGACGGGCCACCGGTGATGTGCGGCTCGCATATCGACACGGTGCGTACGGGCGGACGTTATGACGGAAATCTCGGCGTGCTCGCCGGCCTCGAGGTCGTCGAAACGCTGAACGATGCCGGGCTCACGACCCGGCGCCCTCTAGCGGTCGCCTTCTTCTCGAACGAAGAAGGCGCGAGAGCCGCACCCGACATGATGGGAAGCCTCGTCTACGTCGGCGGACTGGCGCTCACCCAAGCTCTCGACGCGGTCGCTATCGACGGTGCGCGCGTGGGTGACGAGCTCGAGCGGATCGGCTATCGCGGCGAGGCGAGCGTCCCCGGACCCGTGCCCCACGCTTTCGTGGAGCTCCACATCGAGCAAGGACCCATCCTGGAAGCCGAAGGCATTCAACTCGGCGCCGTGACCGGTGTGCAAGGGATCTCGTGGACCGAAGTCACCGTTTCCGGACAAGCCAATCACGCCGGTACCACCCCGATGTCCTACCGACACGACGCCGGCTACGCCGCCGCGGAGACGACGAGCTTCGTCAGACGCCTCACTCGAGAGATGGGCGGCGCTCAAGTAGGAACGGTGGGAGCCATCAACCTCGACCCCAACCTGGTCAACGTCGTGGCGAGAAAAGCGGTGTTCACCGTCGATCTCCGCAACACCGATGAAGCGCTATTGAAAAAGGCGGAAGCTCGCCTGCACGAACATCTCGACGCGATCGCAGAGGCGGAAGGCGTCACCATCTCGACCCGGACCCTCGCTCGCTTCGAGCCGGTGAGCTTCGATCGAAGGATCATCGAGCTCGTCGCCGACACCGCCCGCTCGCTAGGCCGCACGGTCAAAGAGCTCCCGGCGGGCGCGGGGCACGATGCGCAAATGCTCGCCCGGGTCTGCCCCTCCGGCATGGTGTTCACCCCCAGCGCGAAAGGGATCAGCCACAATCCCCGAGAGCACACCGACCCCGAGGATCTCGAAGCAGGCGCCAATACCTTGCTTCAAGTCTTGCTCGCACTGACGGAGAGCGACGAGATCCCGACGCGCCAGGCGAGCCCATGAGCGATGCGCGTAGCGTCGTCGTGGGGGCCGCCCAGCTCGGCCCCATCGCGCGAGACGAGCCTAGAGCGAAGGTCGTCGAGCGCTTGCTCGTGTTGCTCAACGACGCCCACCGACGCGGCGTGGAGCTCGTCGTTTTCCCAGAGCTCGCGCTCACGACGTTTTTTCCGAGGTGGAGCCTGGACGAGCGCGCCGAAATCGATGCTTTTTTCGAGCGCGAGATGCCGAGCGACGCGACCCGCCCCCTCTTCGACGAAGCGAAGCGGCTCGGGATCGGTTTCTGCCTCGGCTACGCGGAGCTGACCGCCGACGGGCATCACTACAACACTCAGATCCTCGTCGAGCGCGATGGAACCGTCGTCGGGAAGTTCCGCAAAGTGCATATCCCGGGCCACGAAGAGACAGAGACGTGGCGGAAGTTTCAGCACCTCGAACGGCGTTATTTCGAGCCGGGACCTGACGGCTTCGAAGTGTGGCGCGCGTTCGGCGGGCTGATCGGGATGGCCATCTGCAACGACCGACGATGGCCGGAGACCTATCGGGTCATGGGCCTGCAAGGCGTCGAGCTGATCCTGATCGGCTACAACACGCCGCTCCACTACGCACCCGATCCTTCTCAGGACGTACTCCAAAGCTTTCACAATCACCTCGTGATGCAGTCCGGCGCCTATCAAAACGCCACCTGGGTCGTAGGTGTCGCGAAAGGCGGCTGCGAGGAGGGAGTGGATTCTTTGGCAGAGAGCGCCATCATCGCGCCCTCGGGACGGATCGTCGCCCAGTGTCAGTCGAACGGGGATGAGCTCGCCACCGCGCGCTGCGATCTGGATGCGTGCAAGAGCTACAAAGACACGTTATTCGATTTCGATCGCTACCGGATGCCCGAGCACTATCGACGTATCACCGACCAACGAGGCGTCCAGGCTCCTGAGCCATGAGAGCTACCCCATGAAATTCACCCTCAACGGCGAGTCCGCGACGGTCGACAACGCCCACCCTCACCTCCTTTCCGCTCTGCGCGATGAGTGCGGCGTGACGTCTCCCAAAGACGGTTGTGCACCCTCCGGCCAATGCGGTTGCTGCGTCGTGATGGTGGACGGACGGGCCGTGACGAGCTGCACTCAAGAGCTCGCGAGCGTCGAAGGCAAAGACGTCCTCACCCTCGAGGGCCTCTCCGACGAAGAGCGGGACCGATATGCCGGAGCGTTCGCCGCTCACGGCGCACTCCAATGCGGCTTTTGCACGCCGGGCATCGTCATGCGGACGAAGTCGCTCATCGACCAGAAAGGTGCCTCGCTCGGAAGAGACGAAGCGGCGCGTTTTCTCGGGACCCACCTGTGCCGCTGCACCGGATATGTGAAGATCCTCGACGCGGTGGAAGCGTTGGCCCAAGGGGACGCCGCGGTCATCGAGCAGCCGGCGGGGATCGGGTCGTCCGGCATCAAGTACGAAAGCTGTGCGCTCGCGCTCGGGAGCCGGCCTTACATCGACGACATGCGCGTGCCGGACATGCTTCACGGCGCCTTGACGCTCGCACGCTATGCACGGGCCGAGGTCCTCTCCATCGACACCGAGCAAGCGCGCCGTCAGCCAGGCGTCGTCGCGGCCTTCACCGCCGAGGATGTTCCCGGTGAGCTCCGGGTCGGCCTGATCCACAAGGATTGGCCGGTCTTCATCCCTGAAGGCGGTCTTACGTCTTATCTCGGGGACGTGCTCGCGATCGTCGTGGCGTCCGACCGAGAGAGCGCGCGCCACGCGGCGGCGCTCGTCGACGTCACCTATCGCCCCCTGCGGGCCATCACCGATCCGGTCGCGGCGACCGACGACGCGGACAACGCGGTTTGGACGCTAGACGGAAACGTGTTGTCTCGCTCGGCCTACCAACGAGGGGACGTGGAGAGCGCTCTCGAAAGCTCCGCCCACGTCGTGCATGAAGTGTTTCAAACCCAGCGGGTCGAGCACGCTTTCGTCGAGCCCGAATCCACGTTGGCCGTCCCAACGGAGGAGGGTCGCCTGAAAGTCTATTCCGGCGGTCAGGGGATCTGGGATGACCGAGATCAGATCGCCTCCGTCCTCGGGATTCCGCCGACGGATGTCCACGTCGAGCTGGTCTCGAACGGCGGCGCTTTCGGCGGCAAAGAGGACATGTCGAATCAAGCGCAGACCGCGCTTGCCGCGTTGTTGACGAAGCGCCCCGTGAAGTGCACCCTGAGTCGCGAAGAGTCGCTGCTCATGCATCCGAAAAGACATCCCATCCGGATGGAATATTGGACCGGCTGTGACGCTTCCGGAAAGCTCACGGCTGTCAAGGCCCGGATGATCGGCGACTCGGGGCCCTACGCTTCGGTCGGAATGAAAGTGCTCGAGCGCGCCGCCGGACACGCGACCGGACCTTACGGGGTGCCCGCGGTCGATGTGGAGGCGGTCGCCGTGCGCACCAACAACCCGGTGTGCGGCGCGTTCAGAGGCTTCGGTGCCAACCAGGCCCACTTCGCGATGGATGGAGCGCTCGACCGGCTCGCCGAGAAGGTCGGGATCACGGGCTGGGAGATTCGGGCGTTGAACGTCATCGTGCCGGGCTCGACGTGGGGTCCAGGACAAATCATGGACGATGGCTGTCTCGGAGCGAAGTTGTGCCTCGATGCCGTCAAGTCCGAGTATGACGACGCGATGGCTTCCGGAAAAGCGGTGGGCGTGGCGCTC
>JAJCXL010000257.1 GCA_029263435.1 Acidobacteriota bacterium
TGCCTCGGAGTACAACAGCATCACAGCTCCCTGGTCCTGAACTGGAGCTCGTTTCTTCCGCACGGCGCGATCGATATTCGATTTCTTCGAGCGGACTTCGTGATCGCCTCGACCCGCTCCTTCTTCGGGGCCAAGGCCGGCTTCTTGTGGGGCTCCAAAGATCGCATGCAGAAGCTGAGAAGCGACTCGCCCGAGATGTTCGAGGGTTTGACCATCGAGCCAGCGGCCCTCACCGGCTTCGCGGAAACGCTCCGATATGTCGAGCAGCTCGGACTGCTCGCCGAGGACATGCAGCTTCAGCCTTCAGAGGATTACGGTCGACGCCGTCACATGCGCCGCGGGATGCAAGCGATCCGTCACTATGAGCGCTCGCTGAGCGCGCTGGCGTTGCGACGTATGGCGAGCGTTTCCGGACTGACGGTCTTCGGGATCAGCGACGAGAACCAAGCCGCGCACCGATTGCCACATATTCTGTTTCGCCTGGAGGGCTATGAGCCCGAAGCGCTCTCGAAGGCGCTTGCGGAGCGGGGTATTCGGATCGGGCACGGCAACCAAGGCGCCCCGTGGCTCATGCGTTCCCTCGGGCTCTCGGAGCGAGACGGCGCGGCCTCGATCTCGCTCTTGCACTACAACAGCGTCTCCGAGATCGAGCGTATGGCGGATGCCCTGCACGCGTTGGCCCCGTCGCGCTAGCATCTGGCATCGCCGAGTGCATCGGTGAAGATCTTAGCCGATCCGTTCTTCCCGGAACCGGTCTTGAGCGCGCTGTTGGAGGCCGGGGTGGACGCGGTGCATGCGGTCGAGATCGGCGCCTCGGACCTTCCGATGCGAGAGTTCCTCCGCCTGGCCGCTTTCGAGAAACGGATCGTCGTCACGCGGAACCGAAGCTTGTCTCGTCTGGTGGAGTCGGATTCCAGTGGTTGGCCGTCGGTGATCTATTTCGTCTCCGAGTCCATTCCGGATGCACACACGAGCGAGATCTTGCTGGGCCTGCTGAAGCTCTTCGACGAAGATCTCGAGGAGGGGGCGCTGCTCGTCGTCCGAGGCGATCGGACCGAGCTGAGAAAATTCGTCCGCCGCTAGTCTCTTCTCGTCCTTGGGAGCGGACGCGTCTACATCGGGCTTCGGCCGCCGGCCATCGCACGTCGGGCGGGTGCGGTGTCGTTTACTTCACTGCCGTCATCATTATCTCGACGAGCGCATCCGGCGTCATCAACTGAACTCCGACCGTAGCCCGGGCGGGCGGCGGGCTCGGCATCAGCTCGCGATAGACCTCGTTCATCGCTTGAAAGTGACGGATATCCGAAACGTAGACCATCACGTTCACGACGTCGTCGAAATCCATGTCGGCTTGTGCGAGCGCGGCTTTCAGATTCGATAGCGTTTGACGGGTTTGTGCCTTGATGTCGCCTTTCGCGTATCCGGACGCTCCACGCCCCACCATGCCCGAGGTGAACAGTCGCCCGGACGCCAAGATGGCCGGCGAGATGGGGCTCGTCGACGCCGAGCTCGACACGACCCGCTTGGAGGCATCCTGCACCGCGCTGCATTGGATCTCCGACAAGAATGCCGGGTTCATGAGTTTGGCGCGCACGGTCGCTCGGGTGGGCGGGGCGACTTTGAAGAACGAACGATACACTTCATTCATCGACTGGAAGTGCCTGGCGTCGTCGAGAAATACTCGACAATTGACGATGTCCTCATAGCCCATCCCGGCTTGGTCCAGCACGAGGCCGACATTCTGCAAAACCCGTTGGGTTTGCGCGGTGATGTCGCCTCCGGACGGCTGGTAGGTCTCGGGATTCCTGGCGGTCGCGCCCGCGATGAACAGTGTGTCCCCGACCTGGATACCCCAGCTATACGGTAGCGCCGGGGAGCGCAGCCCCGTCGGCCGGATCACCTTTCGCTCGACGTTAGGCCGGGCAGCGATCATCGAGATCTCCACCCGGGCGTCTGGAATGGCGATGTCTGCCTGGACGGTGGCCCGGATGGGCGGGCCATCCTCGAAGTACGTTTTGTAGATCTCGTTCATCTTCGCGAAGTCGCGGGCGTCGGCGAGATAGACGTTGGTGCTCACGACGCGAGAGAAATCCATGCCCGCAGCTTTCAGCACCGCACCGAGATTGTCCATCGTCTGATGCACTTGGGCCTCGATCCCTGGAGGCACGTTGAGGGTGCCGGGGTCGTTTCCGATTTGACCCGACAAATAGAGGAGATCTCCCGCGATGACGCCGGGACTGAACGGCAAGTCGAGCTCCATCCCCTCCGGGGCGATGACCCTTTTCTGCGCGCTGAGCCCTGCGACTTGTACGAGAATTAACGCCAAGGTGAGGCTCGCGGATCGAAAGCGATGAGAGACGACGGGAGTGATTATCTTGGGCAAGGTGTCCTCCTTTGCGGCGCGTCACTATACAACGCCGTCTACGATCGCGTCGAAATCGCCCTCCCTCGGAACAGACCACGTATAATGCGCCGTTTGGCGATGCAGCGACCGGTATTCGACTACGTGGATGGAGAGCTCGCGGTAGGGGGTCTCTCGGTGTCGAAGATCGCTGGGGAGATCCCACCGCCTTTTTATCTATACGACGTGGACGCCCTGCGTCAGCGTTTCGTCGAGCTGAAGGAAGCGTTCTCGGGCTCGTCCGTCCTTCACTGTGTCGCGTTGAAGGCGAACTGCCAGCCTGCGCTGCTTCGTCCGCTCGAAGCTCTTGGGGCCGGCGC
>JAJCXL010000258.1 GCA_029263435.1 Acidobacteriota bacterium
CCGTCGACAAACCACCGGGATCGGACCCGATGACGACATCAATCCTCTCAGGCGGGAGGCCGCCGGTCTCGCCAACAACATCATGGTGATTGGCCACCTTCCCTTCTTGAACCGAATTTCTGGAGCGCTTCTCGCGCAGGATGAGAGCATGCCGGTGGTGGTCTTCCACCCGGCTTCGCTGGTCCGGCTCGACCGGCGTGAAGACGCGCGCTGGAGCCTTCAGCTCGTACTACCGGTCGGAGTGATGAGCTAGAGCCCCGTCCCGGTAATTCGTCACGTTAATCTCGGGCCCTCAGTCGCCGGCAGCGAACTCGGGCGCCCAGACTTTCAAACCGCCATTGGTCAATCCGCCCACGATGAGCGGCTCTTCTCCGGTCACGACGACACCGGCGAAGCTCTCACTCGATCCGCCCCAAAGCGTCGTCCGGGGCTTGCCGGACGCGAGGTCCCAAAGGATGACGCCGTTATCCATCGAGACGCTGGCAAGCTCGTTCCCGGTGGGAAAATAGCAAAGCCCGGTTACGGCTTTCTTGTGGCCGACGAGGGTCTTGACCTCTTCTTTGCGGTTCAAATCGAAGACCCGAATCACGCAGTCTCTGGCACCGGTCGCGAGATGGACTCCATCCGCGGAGAACGCAGCCGTCGTGACCGCAGCCTGGTGGCCTCTCAGCGTCGCGGTCAACCGTCCCGTCCCGGCGTCATGGATCCGAAGAATGCGATTCGTGTGGCCGGTGATAAGCTCTCTTCCGTCCGGCGTGTAGTCGAGCGTCGTCACACCTGCGGGCTGTCGGATCAAGCGCCGTTGTGCCTCACCTCGACGAAGGAGCTTGACGTCCCACAGCTTCAGGGTGTTGTCGAGCCCCCCCGACGCAAGCGTGTCACCATCCGGGGAGAACGCGAGCTGCCCGATGGACGCGTCGTGTCGCAATCGAACGCGCACTTCTTCGCCGACGTCGAGTCCCCACAAATGAACATTGCCATCCACATGGCCGGAGGCGAGAAAAGCGCCGTCGGGAGAAAACGCCAGCGAAGTGACGAGGGCCTCGTGGCCCGCGCGTTGATGCAGCTCGGTTCGAAAGCTCGCGACTCGACTACGCGCGTCGATGTCCCACAAGCGAACCGACCCATCGACGCCGCCTACCGCGACGATCTCCGGGCTGAGCCCTACCGCGAGCACTTGAATGCCGGGGGCTCCGCCGAAGGAAGCGAGCTCCATGAATGTCACTTCGGGCCGGACCCGTTGTCGCGCCGTCCGTATCCTGCCCGAGCCCATGGGGGGACGCCCGGGACGGGCCGGACTATCGAGCAACTCCTTCAGCTCCACCGCGGGCTGGAACTGCGGAGCGACGTCGAGGACGTCTTGGAGAATGCGCATGGCCTCGGTCCGGTTGCCACCTGTCAGCGCCATGCGGGCCTCGTCCACCCATCGGCCGGCATCGAAGGTTTCCGGGCGGGCCGGGGGGGTGTCGGTTTGCACGAGCGTCTCTTCGGACTGCATCCGAGCTAGCGCGTCCTCGACCTCTTTGACGAGCGCCACGACGGCGGGGTCGGACGGCTCGAGCGCTTGCGCCTTTCGGGCCGCCTCGAGCGCCCGAGCGGGCTCGGAGCTTGCCAGATAAGTCCGAGCGAGCTGCAGGTGAGCAAGATGCGGCGGGTCGACTCTCGAGCTAGCCCGGGCCGCCGATGAAGGACCCACCGCGCCCAATTGCTCGAGGGTCGACGCGACTTGAGACAGGTCTCGGAATCGATCGTCACGCCCCTTGCTCAGCACACGCTGCACGACCCCGATGAGCGCGTCCGGAAGACCGAGACGGCGTGCGTCCAGAGGAGTCGGACTCGCATGGACGATCCGATAGACCAAGCTCGGCACCGTCTCCGCGGCGAAAGGCCTCTCGCCGGTGAGAAGCTCATAGAGGATCACGCCCACCGCCCACATGTCCGCGCGATGGTCGACATTCTCACCCGCGATTTGCTCGGGCGCCATGTAGTTCGGCGTTCCCATGACGAGGCCGGTCTTGGTCATGACGGTCGAGCCCGCTCCGCCGGCGGCGATACCGAAATCCAGCACTTTGGCCGTGCCGCTCGGCAAGACTTGGATGTTGCCGGGCTTCACGTCACGATGGATCACGCCTCGTTGATGGGCGTAGTCGAGGCCCCGGCAAACTTGAGTGAGAATGTTGAGCTTGTCCTGGAGGCGTTCGGGCTTGCGATCCTCGATGAGCTCCGCGAGGCTGTGGCCGCCGAGTAGCTCCATGACGATATATTGGGCGCCCGTTTGCGCCAGCTCGCCGAAGTCGAACACCGTGACGATGTTCGGGTGCTGGAGAGCGGCCGCGGACTTCGCCTCTCGCACGAAACGACCCCGCATCTCTTCCTCGATGAGGAGCTCCTCGGACATCATCTTTATCGCGACGAGCCGGTCGAGGACCGGATCCCGGGCTTTGTAGACCGTTCCCATCGCTCCCCGGCCGAGCTCGCCGAGGACGACGTACTTGTCGATTTTTTCCGGGATAGACATGTGAAGACCGTCCACCATTGCCAGGGTCGTAGAAGGTGTCTAGAGGTCATTGTATCATCGCTCCTCGTAGACTTATACCGAGGGCCGCGGCCCAAATGGAGAGGGAATGGGGAAGAAGATCAACGATTTCAATGAGTTCCGGCGGGATATGAACGAGGGGATCCTGGCGGGTGGGACCCGAGAGACGAAGCGATTTTTCAATCTGGATGGCGCGGTCTACCGAGACGGCGCCTTGAGCTCGAAAACGAAAGAGCTCCTGGGACTCACGGCGTCCATGGTGCTGCGATGCAATGACTGCATCACCTATCACGTATTGCAGTGCGACGAGGCGGGCGTCAGCCGTGAGGAGTTCGCGGAAGTCTTCGACGTCTCGCTGATCGTAGGCGGCTCCATCGTGATCCCCCACGTGCGTCACGCCCAGGCGATTCTGGACGAGCTGGCAGAAGAGGCGGGAGCAAAGAGCGGCGACGCCTAGCGCTTCGAGAGGAGTTACAAACGGACTGACGGCCCAGGGGCCGATTCCACCACGTCGATCCTAGAGTGGACCCACGCGCTCGCGATAGGCGGTCGAGTCGTAAACGGCCGCGTTCACACAATTCGGTGCCCGCTCCAACTTCAGATGCGCGACCGCGTTCTCGGCGCACATCGTCGCCATCCTATTTCTCGTATCCGTACTCGCCGATGCGATGTGAGGCAAGATGACGGCGTTGTCGAGCTCCCTCAACCCGGGCGCCATCGCGGGCTCGTTCTCGAAGACGTCGAGCCCCGCCGCGCCAATCTGCCCTGTCCGTAGCGCTTCCACGAGTGCCGCTTCGTCCACGATGGGTCCTCTCGCCGTGTTGATGAGGCAAGCGGTCGTCTTCATCACGGCGAATTCCGGAGCGCCGAACAGGTGATGGGTGGAGTCGTTCAAGTCGGTATGGATGGACACGAAATCACTCTCTTCGAGCAATCGGTCCATCTCCGCATATTCGACGCCGTCCGTATCGTTGATCAGATCTCGAATCGGCGGGTCGAACGCGAGCACTCGCATGTCGAAGCCCTGCGCTCGGCGAAACATCGCCTGACCGATCCGCCCGAAGCCGACGATACCCAACACCTTGGACTGGCCGTCGCCTCCTCGAGAAACGTCGGTGCCCAAGAACAAGCTCGGTCCCCAAATCTTGTATCGCCCTTCCCGCATGTAACGATCGGCGGGTACGATATTACGCGCCGCGGCCATGAGCAGCGTCCATGCCAAATCGGCGGTCGTGTCGGTGAGCACACCCGGGGTGTTGGTCACGGGAATGCCGAGCTCAGTGGCGGCGTCTACGTCGATATTGTTGAATCCGACCGCATAGTTCGCGACGCCGCGAATGGTCGTTGCTGCTTCCAGCAATTCACGATCCACCGCTTCCGTCAAGAGAGAGACGAGAACATCCGCACCTTTGACCCCGGTCAGGATCTTCTTGCGTGCAACGATGGCGTCCTCGACGGGCTCGGCGATAGTGACGTCGCCGGCCTCTTCGAGCATGGACAGGCCGGCAGCCGGAATCTTGCGGGTGGCAAAAATCTTCACGGTCTCAAACTCCCAAGGCGACGGCGTCCGAGGTGAACGTCTCGAAGCCCGCGTGGTCTCGAGCGCCGCGGCCGATACGCGCGACACCCTCACGGATGGATTCCATGTCCGCCGCATAGGAGAGTCGCATGAAATGCTGTCCTTCGCTGGACAAGACGCCGAAACTTCGACGATCGACCAAAGCAACTCCGTGGTTGTACAAGAGAAAACGCTGAAAGAGCGTCGCCGGGCTCGTTTTCGATCGGCGTTGTTCGGGCAGGCTCTCGTAGAAGGTGTGGATGCCGAGCGACTCGCAACATCCGCCGACGTTGGGAAAGACGTAGAAGGCACCGAGCGGGGTGTTGCATTGGATGCCATCGATCGCGTTGAGGGCCGGCACGACATAGTCGCGCCTCTTCTTGAACTCGGCGACCATGTCCGCCACGACCTTGGCGGTCTTCGGGTTCTCGAAAGCCTCGCGTCCCGCCTCTTGCGCGAATGGCGGCACACAGCTGACGGTGTTGATGTTGAGCTGTTTGAACAACGCAGACTCCTCGAGGGTCGGCAAAACCACCCAACCCAAGCGCCACCCCGTCATCGCGAAACCCTTGGACAGCCCGCTCGCAATGATGGTGCGCTCCGCCATGCCGGGAACCGAGGCAATGGAAAAGTGCTCGAAACCGTCGAACGTGATGTGCTCGTAGATCTC
>JAJCXL010000259.1 GCA_029263435.1 Acidobacteriota bacterium
GAGTGTGTCGGGGCCTAATGGTAGGGAGCCCTCGGCCGATAAGGTCGAGTAGGGTTTCTGCGCTGGATTCACGTCGACGGTGGGTGTGTGCTGAGCTCGCCGGCGTCGCCAGGCGTCCAGGAAGGATTCGCGAAATGGTTGTCGGATTGCTCGGCTTCGTCGCGGGGTTCGTTTGCGCCGCGCTCACCGGTCTTGCTGTCGTGCTTTGGGGGAACCCGTTCACCAACGATGAGTTCGAGCTCTGAGCGAAAACGAGGGCTCTGAGGAAACTCCGCCCTAGATTGCACCACCCGGAGATAGTCTCTCGTGGGCTGAAATCCCCAGCCTCTTCGCTAGAACGGGCCGCCCGGAACTTTCGTGCGAACCAACGGCCTGCCCAGTTCGTCTAAGTCCTTGACGCGAGATCGACACGGATGTCGTCTCGCTTTCGAACGTCAGGGAAACGTCATGCAACTGATCGCAGAGCTTCGCTACACCCTCCGACAATTCGTTCATGCCCCCGGGTTCACCACTACCGCGATACTGACTCTGGCGCTTGGCATCGGCGCGACGACCGCCATCTACACCTTGGCCCACGCGGTGCTCCTCAAGTCGCTCCCCGTGACGCGCGCCGATGAGCTCTACCGCGTCGGCGACGAGGAGAACTGCTGCGTCAATGGCGGCCTCCAGGGAAACTGGTCTCTGTTCTCTTACGACAAGTACCTCACCTTCCGTGACCAAACGCCCGAGTTCACCGAGCTCGCAGCCTTTCAGGCGGGACGCAGCCGAGCGGGAGTACGCCGCAGCGGCCGCGACGCGCCTGCGGAGTCCCGACAGATCCAGTACGTCTCCGGCAACTACTTCAAGATGTTCGGCGTCGGGGCGTACGCCGGACGGGTGCTCACCGCCGAAGACGATCGTCGCGGCGCCGAGGCCGTCGCCGTCATGAGCTACCGAAGTTGGCAGCTCCATTACGGTCGCGATCCTTCGGTGATTGGCTCGACGTTTATTCTCAACGGTCAGTCATTCGTCGTCATCGGCGTCACCCCGCCGTCGTTCTACGGGGACCGTCTCGAGTACACGCCCGCACTGTGGCTCCCGATCTCGACCGAGCCTCTCCTCAATCGCACGAGGAATCTGATCGATTCTCCCAGGTCGGACTGGCTCGACGTGATTGGTCGCCTCGCTCCGGGAGCCGAGCCCCAAGCCGTCGAGGCTCACCTTCAAGTCCAACTACGGCAGTGGCTGTTGAGCCCTCTCGCCGAGTTGGACGAAGGAGAAAAAGAGCTCGTCGCGAACCAGACCTTGCGCCTCTCGCCCGGTGGGGCGGGGGTCCAGATGATGAGAGAGCGGTACGAGTCGGGTCTTCACCTCTTGATCTGGGTCTCCGGCATGGTGCTCCTCATCGCTTGCGCCAACGTCGCGAACCTCGCCTTGGTACGAGCCGCGCACCGATGGCACCAGACTTCGCTGCGGACTGCTTTGGGAGCCTCGCGCTCACGCCAGATCGCGCAGGCGTTGATCGAGAGCACGACCCTGGCGCTCATCGGCGGCGTCATCGGGGCGGTCCTCGCCTACTGGGGAACGCGTCTGATTCTGAGCCTCGCATTTGGAGACCAGCCGGTGGCCGTCAGCGCCACTCCGTCGCTCCCGGTATTAGGCTTTGCCTTCGGCATCTCTCTGTTCACCGGCGTCCTGTTCGGAATCGCGCCCGCGTGGATGATCTCACGGGCGGATCCTGCGGATGCCCTGAAAGGCACCCAGCGCACGAGCGCGGGCACGGGCGGATGGGCGCAAAAATCTCTCGTCGTCGCGCAGACCTCGCTGTCGCTCGTGCTCCTTTGCGCCGCGGGACTTCTGGTCCAGAGCCTCCGGAACATGCAGTCGCAAGATTTTGGGTTCGAGCCCGACGGCCGATACGTTCTCCAGACGGATCCGCAAATGGCGGGAATACAGCCCGAAGAGCTCCCCGCCTTTTATCGTGGGCTCCGCGCGAACCTCGAGGCCATCCCTGGCGTGACTCGGGTCGCCTTCGCTCTCTACACGCCGATGGAAGGTAACAACTGGTCCAACATGATCTACCTCGAGGGCCAGCCGCCGCCTCCTCCCGGTAACTACGAGAACGTCTCGTCCTGGCTCCGTGTGAGCGACGGCTACTTCGAGACCGTCGGCACGCGACTCCTCCGCGGCCGAGGCATCACCGAGCGCGACACGGCGGACTCGCGACCCATCGCCGTCGTCAACCAGAGCTTCGCCAAGAAGTTCTTCCCGGACGACGATCCCATCGGCAAGCGTTTCGGTAACAATGACCCCAAATACGCAAGCACGTTCGAGATCGTCGGCGTCACCGAGGACACTCAATACCGCGGAGGGACGAGGGAGATTCCGCCGACTTACTTCCTGCCCCACGGGCAGTATGTCGACTACGATGAACCCCGGACGATGGATTTCCAGCGGAGCAACCACTACCTGAGCGGCGTCGTGCTCCAGGCGAGCGGCAGCGTGCCCGGCCTCGAACCTCAGGCGCGCCGGGCGCTCGGCGAGATCAACCCGGACCTGGCCGTCGTCGACTTCCAGTCCATGACGCAACAAGTCGAGGGGAACTTCACCCAAGAAGCCATGCTCGCCAAGTTGACGTCTCTGTTCGGACTGCTCGCGCTCGTACTCGCCTCGGTGGGCGTCTACGGTGTCACCGCGTACTCCGTCGAGCGGCGTACGAGCGAGATCGGAATCCGCATGGCCCTCGGCGCGGACGCCACGCGGGTGGCGAAGCTCGTTTTGCGCGGCGCGTTCTCCCAGGTGGGGCTCGGGCTACTCATCGGCATCCCCGTGACGATCGCGGCCGGATATGGCATGACGACCCAGCTCTTCGGCGTGAGCCCCTTCTCCCCAGGGATTCTCGCGGTGACGACTGTCGTGCTGGGCGTCGCTGCCCTGATTGCCGCCCTCGTCCCCGCACGCCGCGCCGCGAGGCAACCCGCGGTCCGCGCGCTACGAGCGGAGTGAGCGGAGGCGATTGAGAAAGTAGCGAGCACGTCCGATGCGCGGGTCTTTCTGGTGGCCATCGACCCAGACGCCGTCACCCGCAGTACGATCGGAACGTGGAGCAAACGTCGAAGCAGAAACGGGCGGAGCAATCATCGGGTGGCTCGGACGGCACTGTGACATCCACCACCGATCCGCCTGCGTTTGCGGCGGATGGGACTGACCTCACCGTCATCCGATGGTTGCTGGCAATGAATCCCGAAGAGCGCCTCCGGTGGCTGCAAACGCACATGCGTGGGGTAGCTGTATTACGCCGTGGCCGATCCAACGCCTGACTTCCTCGAAATCATCCGTGTTGTGGTCGGGCACGATGTGGATTTCATCATCGTCGGCGGAGTCTGCGCAGCATCGTCGTATAGAGTCCTGTTAGAGGACTCAGCATATGTCGACCGAAGAGAACCGAACCCGCTCCAAAACCCGGCTCAGTCTCTACTACCTGGCCGGATATCTCCTGCTGGGAGGCGTCGGCCTGGTCGTCCAACCTCGGCTTGCTCTACAGCTGTTGATGGCCGAGGGCGACTACGGGTCGCTCATGCCCAGACTCGCGGGCGGCCTGATGGTGGCCCTGGGCATTCTCATCGTACAGATCATTCGACTGCATCTCGATGTTCTCCATGCCACGACGCTCGTCGCGCGCGCTCTCCTCCTCATCATCATTGCGGCGCTCTATGCGAGCAGCAACGATCCACTGTTCTTGGTGCTCTTGACGATCGTCGGGCTCGGTTTCGTGCTCACGGGTGCGAGCTACTTGTCTGAGCGAAGACGAGGCTGAGCCACCCTTCCACCGCTTTCGAGTCGAGCTACCCCACGCTTGCTTCGTCGTCGCCGCCTTCGATACCATGTCTGAAATTCAGCAAGTGTTGGCGCCAGCCCGTACTTGTCACGCCTCCCGTTGAGCCGTTTCCAGAGCTCGCAGCCCGTCACCGCCGGTACCACTTTTGTTTCTGGAAGGCCCTCGATGTCCGTGGGTCGAGAGGAGACAAGTCACATGACCAAAGAAACGCCCCAAATGCATATCTCGAAGAGGGAAGTTCTCTACCGGATCCCTGGGATGGATGACGTGACAGTTGTGAAGGACGAGGCGTATCGATCGCTCGAGAACGAGGATCTCACGATGGACATCTACTATCCTCCGGAGGGGACTCGTCGCAGTCGTCGCCCAGCCGTCGTGCTCGTCTCGGGATATACAGACGAGGGATATGAGAGGGTGTTGGGTTGTAAGTTCAAGGAGATGGGCTCCGCAACGTCGTGGGGCAGACTCCTCGCCGCCTCAGGTCTCGTCGCGGTGACCTATACGAATCGCGAGCCCGTGTCGGATGCCGCCGAGCTGCTCCACTACATCCGCGGCAACGCCGAGGCCTTAGGCATCGACGAGGGAAGCATTGCGCTGTTCGCAAGCTCCGGGAGTGTGCCTCTCGCTCTAGCACTTCTCATGCAGGAGCCATACGACTTCCTGAAATGCGCCTGTCTTTGCTACGGATACATGCTGGACCCGACCGGAGAGACTTTCGTCGCCGACGCTTCCGCGCAGTGGAAGTTTGAAAATCCCTGCGCGGGTAAGAGTGTCACCGACCTCCCGCCACATCTTCCCGTCTTCGTCGCACGCGCCGGTCGAGATGAGATGCCGCACTTGAACGACACCATCGAGGGGTTCGTCGCGGAGGCGGTGGCTCACAATCTGCCGGTATCGTTCGTCAACAATCCCAACGCTTCCCACGCGTTCGATTTGTTCGACGACAGCGCCGCTACCCGGGCGACGATTCATCAGATGCTTGGTTTCTTACACGCTCATCTTCGCGACGGGTCGGAGTAGCCAAACGTAGCGATCCCGCCCGTCATAGACGATACGCGCGGCATCCATGGGGGTAAGACCGCCCTGCGCCGATTCACGATTCTTAAGGTCGACCCGGCGGCCATCCTCAGAGACCTCGAGGACATACAGCGCGCGCGCGAGGACGTTAGCGAATGCTGGTAGCCATCGAGACGAAAGCGCGTGCAATCGCTTTTGCGAACGGCGCCGCCTACAATATTGAGAATCACCAAAACAGGTTGATGCATCGGGGGAGTAGAAAATGCTGAATCGTCGTTTGAGCGTTCATATGGGCGTCCTTTTACTAATGTCGCTTCTCGCATCTGCGTCCGCGCGCGCGGAGAATCCTCAAGGCCTCGTAGGCCTCGGCGACAGCGTGGGCGAGGGGGTCCAATCCGCGGACGCGAACGTTTTCACCCAGTCCTTCAGCTACCTCAATTGGATCGGAAGAAAGATGGGAGCTCCGTTCGCGCTTCCTCTGATTGCGCCGTCGCCGCTCGGAGTGGTGGGGGAGACCAACCTGCGTCGCCGGATCGATCCGACGGTGGCGGCCGACAATCTCGCAGTGTCCGGCGCATCGCTCGGCTCGTTGTTGCGAAGGCAAGCCGACGCTTCAACGGTCGGTGAGATCGACAGTGAGACCGACCTCGTCTTGTTCCCGCGCCAGGGGTCTCAGATAGAGATCGCAGAAGCGATCGACCCGGGTCTCGTGATTTGCTGGATTGGTAACAACGACGTGCTCCGCACCGCGACGTCGTGGGATGAGCTGGACGGCACCCAGCTCACCTCAGAGCTCGATTTCATGACGGACTTCGACGAGCTCGCCAACCGACTCGGCCAGATGGACAGTCTCGTCGCGTTCGTGAACATCCCGAACGTGACGGACATCGCGTTTCTCTTCGACAATGACGACCTGACCCGCTTCACCGGCACCGACTACGGACTACCTGCCGGACATCGAACGAGCATGGTGGTGATGCTCCTGCTCCGGCTCGGCTTCGACGACGGCTCGATTCTGCAAAACGCGGATTTCGTGCTCGATCCCAGCGAGGCCGCCATCGTCGAGCAGCGGATTGCCGTCTTCAACGACATCATCGCTGCGCGCGCCGCCGACATCGGAGCGCCCGTTCTCGACATCAACGCGATCTTCGGATTCCTCGCTGACAACGAGATCGAGCTCTTCGGGATCCCGATGACGCGGACGCTTCTCGGCGGGCTCTTCAGCCTCGACGCCGTCCACCCGTCCAACACGACCCACGC
>JAJCXL010000260.1 GCA_029263435.1 Acidobacteriota bacterium
GCGAAGTAGCGAACGTCGAAAGCGCGGATCTCGTCGCCGCTCTCACGGAGCGACTTGCATTCGCGCGTTCACCCGCCGGTGAAAGCTTTGGGGAACCACGCGACGACGACCGCCTTTCCCTGTAGATCCGACAACCGGTACGTCTCGCCGTCCGATCCCGGGAGCTCGAAGTTCGGTGCCTGGTCACCGACCGCGAGCTCCGCTGCCGCGAACGGAACTGCGATGACTGAAAGCACGAGGGCCAACATCAATAAGCGTTTCATGGACAACACCTCTTTCTCGAGAAGTCTAGTCGGTGCAGACGAACGCCGCAACAAGCGGCGGCTCTAGTCGACGCCTAGCTCGATGTCGAGCCCGATGTCGAGTGATGCCGCGCTGTGAGTGAGCGCGCCGACCGAAATCTGATCGACTCCAGTGGCGGCGACGTCGGCGATTCGCTCGAGAGTCATGCCTCCTGACGCTTCGGTGACCATCCGGCCCCGGCACAAGAGGACCGCTGCCTCGAGCTCTTCGAGGCTCATGTTGTCGAGCAGGACGGCGTCGGCCCCGACTTCGAGGAGCTCGCGGAGCTGGTCGAGCGTATCTACTTCGACCTGGATCTTCACGAGGTGACCGACGCCCGCCCGAGCTTTCTCGATCGCTTTTCTCAGACTTCCGGCAATGGCGATGTGATTGTCCTTGATGAGGACCGCGTCGAACAGACCGTAGCGGTGGGGCCCGCCACCGCCGATGCGAACGGCGTATTTCTCCAGCGCTCGCAGCCCGGGGGTGGTTTTACGCGTCGCGACGATCTCCGCACCGTGGTCTCCTACCGCGGTCTTGTAGTCTCTCGTCGCCGTCGCGATCCCGGACAAGTGGCCCAGGAAGTTCAGAGCGGTTCGCTCTCCCGTGAGGATGGCGCGGGCATTTCCAGAGATGCGCGCGATCGTCTGGCGCGCCTCGACGTCCTCGCCGTCGCCTCTCGAGCTCTCGAAAACGACGCCGACGTTCAGGCTTTCAAAGACGCGTGACGCGAGCGCGAGTCCGCAGAGCCGGCCCGCACTCCGCGGAACGAACCTGGCGACTGCTTGCGCGTCGGCGGGCACGATGGCGTCGGTGGTGATATCGCCCGCGTGTCCGAGGTCTTCTCGAAGGGCGGCGCGGACGGCGTCGTCGATGACGAGATCAGGCAGTGACATAGCCACCATCTCACGCCACCTCGAGCATGCGCTCGACGGCCCGGCGCGCTCTCCGCGCGATCTCTTCGTCGACCTCGACTTGGTGCGTCATGGTCTCGAGCGAGCGCAAGATCTTCGGTAGCGTGATCTGCTTCATGTGAGGACACAGGTTGCACGGTCGGACGAACTCGGTCCCCGGGTTGTCGACTTGAACGTTGTCGCTCATCGAGCACTCCGTCACCATGAGAACGCGCTCCGGCTTCCGAGAGGACACGTAGTGACTCATCGCGGAGGTTGAGCCGACGAAGTCCGCTTCCGCGAGCACCTCGGGTGGGCACTCAGGATGCGCGAGAAGCGTTACGCCTGGATACCGGGTGCGTGCCTCTCTCAGATCGTGCGCGGTGAAGCGCTCATGAACCTCGCAATGCCCCTGCCACAAGATGAGCTCGACGTCGGTCTGAGTGCGTACCCACTGTCCGAGATACTCGTCGGGCAGGAAGATGACGCGATCCGCGCCGAGCGACTCGACGACCGCGACCGCGTTCGATGACGTACAGCACACGTCGCTCTCCGCTTTCACCTCCGCCGAAGTGTTGACATAGGTGACAACGGGCACTCCCGGATAGCGCTCTCGAAGCAGTCGGACGTCCGCGCCGGTGATTGAGTCGGCGAGCGAGCAGCCGGCGCCGGTGTCGGGGATGAGCACGGTCTTGTTCGGATTCAAGAGCTTAGCGGTCTCCGCCATGAAGTGGACGCCGGCGAGCACGATCACATCGCTCGTCGTTTCGGCGGCCATCCGGGCGAGGGCGAGCGAATCGCCGCTCCGATCGGCGACGCCGTGAAAAATCTCCGGCGTCTGATAGTTGTGCGCCAGGACCACTGCGTTTCGCTTCGTCTTCCACGCTTCGATCGCTTCAATGAGCGGCGCGTGGACGCCCCATTCGATCTCGGGAATGAAGGGTCGGAGCCGATCGTAGATGACGTCGGTCCGTGTTCTGGTCTGGGTCTGCAGCATCGTCGGTCCTCCTGTTATGCTCACATAGAGTATAACTGAACCATGCTAAATTGTCAACCGCGGGAAGGATAGGGAACGCCGCTCGCGGGCCGCTCGGCCACGACGCTTCGGCGGAAACGAAACAGCTCGGCCGGCCGGCCGCCCGTCTCCGCAAAGCTCTCGCCGGTGCCTTCCACGAGGCCGCCTTTTTCGAGCAACCGACGGAAGTTCTGCTTGTGGAGTCCGACCCCTGCCAGCGATTCGACGACGCGCTGAATCTGTAGCAGCGTGAATGCTTTCGGCATGAGCTCGAAAACGACGGGTCGATAACGCACTTTCCCGCGGACGCGTCCGAGAGCCGTTGCGAGCATGCGCCGGTGGTCGAGCGCCATCTCTTGCGCTGCCGCGAGCCCGGCCTCCCAGAGGAGCTCGTAGCGCTCGAGCACTCGCTCGGCGTCCCAGCGAGACCGGCCGAGGCCGAAGGCTACCTGCACGCGCTCCTTCCGCCCAGGCTCCGCTTTCTCCCAGTGACGTAGCGCCGGAAGGATCTCTTCGTCGAGTAATGGCGACGGTCCCTCGCGGCGGTCTTCCCACGGCAAGAAGGAATAGACGTCCCGCCATTGCGCCGGTCCGGTCGTTAGTGCGTGCTCTTTGACGAGCGCCAGATAAGCGACGGAGATCACCCGCCCGTTTGCCGTGGTAAAGGGATCGCGGTCGCTGTCACCGAACGTGTAGAGCTGTTCGACATAGCCGAGCTCTAGGCCGGTTTGCTCGCGCACCCAGCCCCTCAGCCCGAGCTCGAGCGTCCGATCCTCCAGCGGATCGAGAGGGCCGAAAGGAAGCGCCGGAAGACCACTCGGCTCGTGGGTGCGCGTGAGCACTCGCGGCCTATCTTCCGTGACGGCGAGGATCACCGCGTTCAATCCGACGTGAATGGAGCTCGAGCGCGCGGTCACTTCTTTTCCGCGCCCGCGTCCCGATGTAACCAAACGCCAAGCGCCAGCGCTCCGACCTCGACGAGGAGCAAGAAGGCGAACGCCGTCCAAGCCGTTCGCCGCGGCGTTTCGAGCAACCAAGGAAGGACGCTGTCCGCCAACGGGATGAGCACGAACGGCGAGAAGATCGCCATCAGGACTACCACGGCGACCCGAAAGCTTGGGGAGAAGACGGAGCGCCACAAGAACACGCCACCCGAGCTGCGCCAGCTGACGAGCTCACGTGCCGTGGATACGACAAGCCCCACGACGTCGACCACCAAGGCCCAAATCAATCCCGTCCTAACGACCTCTCCCCAGGTAGCCACCCAGCCGGGTCCGATGCGGCCCACGTCGAAGCCGGCTTCACTCTCCCAGCCGTGCGCGACGGACAGAAAGGAGACGAGAATGAGCGTCCAGAAAACGACCCGTCCCGGCTTCCGGTAAGTCGCGACGAAAACGGGGGCGTTCACGACGCACATACTCAGAAGCAGCCCGAGCCACATGATGGTCGCGAACTCGGCCGCCAGCGGCAAGAGCAGATACGCGGCGGTGGCGCCGCGTGTGACCGCACGCCCGAGGAAGTAGAACGTCATCGCCAGCAGGACGACGCGCGTCGCGACGAAGCTCCAGTCGGAGCGCTGCGTCCGGAGAATCTCCGCGTCCAAATGCGCGTCGCTGTACGAGTTGGACATACGGATCGACCCTATCACCGATCGCGCAGGGAAGGCCCTCGCGGCTGTCCCCTCCGTGCTACCGTTTTACGGAGCTCCTGATACGAGCCCCCGGAGCCTCTCCGCGACGGGTTGGGCGCCGCGGTCGACGTTCGAGAGAACGATTGCCGTATACCCCGAGTCCAGGAACATATCCAGGTTGGCGCTGATGCCCGAGAATCCTCCCGAGTGCCCGACGATCCGATCGTGAGGGCGTCCCCGTACGCCGAAACCGAAGCCGTACTCGGGCGAGCTCAGCTCGGGTTTCGGCGACCAGACGAGCTCCGTATGTTTCACGTCCAGGAGCTGGTGCGAACGCAGCGCCCGATCGAAGGCGAGAAGATCACGAACCGTCGAGAACCCGCCGCCCGCGGGGCCGCCCTTGATGACGTGCTTGTAGTAGTTGTTCGTCCACCCGTCGGAGTCCTTCGAGTAGCCGATGGCGAGATTGTCGACCGGGCGATCCATCTCATAGGAGTCGCTGCGCGTCATGCCCGCCCGCTCGTAGATGCGCTCGCGTACGACGTCAAAGTAGCTCTTCCCGGTCACCGATTCGATGATGACTCCCAACAGAAACATCCCACTGTTGGAGTACTGCCAACGAGTCCCCGGCTCGAACGCTAGCTTTTCGTTCTCGAACAAAGGCTGGTAGTCGTCGAGCTCTCGAAACAGTGTCTTCGAGGCGCGCATGTAGGCCTCGTTGAAGTAGCTGCCGAGACCGGACGTGTGGGTGAGCAAGTGCTGGATCTGAACCCGTCGGGCGTCCTCGGCCCGCAACCACTCCTCTGAGACGTATCTGTCGATCGTGTCCCCAAGGCCGAGCTCACCTTCCTGAGCGAGCTGCGCGACGACGACGGAGGTGAACATCTTGTTCATCGAGCCCAAGTTGAAGCGCGTGTCGAGGTCATTAGCAACGCCGAAGCGTCGGCTCGCGAGACCATAGGCTCGTTCGAAAAGCACCTCGCCGTCCTTCGCGAGCAGCACCGCGCCCGAGAAGCGATCGGCGTCGGCGAGCCCGTCCAGGTAGCTCTCGAGCTCGCCGATAATTTCAACGCTCTCCGAGACCGCGGAGGAGCTGGAAGCGCACCCGGCGATGAGAAGAGACAGCACCATCCCTGCGAATCGACGCATGCGCCGAGCCTACCACGGACACCTCGAGTCGAGGTGCAGTGATGAGACTCAGCTTGGCGTTGTTGTTGTTTGCGTCGACGGTGCATGCCGAAGAGGCGGGTCATAGCGATGGCGTGCCGATCCTCTTTCACTTCCCGATGCGCAACGCGGTAGAATTCAGCCGTAGTCGTCAATGGAGCGAAAACACGTTCCGCTCCACCCATCGACAGAAGAGGATTCCCGACATGACGAGACCACTCTGGGTGACCGGCTTCCTGATAGTCGCAGCTTCCACATCGCTTTTGGCCAACGACTGGCCGCATTGGCGTGGCCCGACCCGCAACAGCGTCAGCGCAGAGACCGGACTGCCGGCGAGCTGGAGCGCCAAGTGCCTCGATGAAGACAGGCCAATGGCGGCCCCCGAGCCCGAGCCGGCGGCGCAGGGAGGCCGGCGCCGCCGGGGCGGAGGATCGGTTGCCGTCCCGACGCATCCGCCGAACTGCGATAAGTTCGACACCGAGAACATCGATTGGCGGCTGCCGCTGCCGGCCTATAGCGGATCGACGCCGATCATCTGGGACAACCTGGTGTTTCTCAACGTCGCCACGGAGACGGCCTCAGGCAGTCTGGAGCTTTGGGCGGTCGACCGCCGGACGCAGGACGTGACCTGGAAGCGCCCCCTCGCCGACGGCAACAACATGCAGCGCAAGCAGAACATGTCCTCGCCGTCGCCTGTGACCGACGGCGAACACGTCTGGGTGATGACTGGCGTCGGCGTGCTGAAGGCGTTCGACTTCGAGGGCAACGAGATCTGGTCGCGCAACATCTCCGACGACTACTACGAGTTCGGGCTCAACTGGGGATACGCCTCGTCGCCGCTCCTGCAAGGAGACGCGCTCTACGTCCAAGTGCTCCACGGGATGAAGACCGACGAGCCGTCCTATGTGGTCAAGATCGACAAGATGAACGGCGAGACGCTGTGGTACATCGAGCGGCCGACGACCGCTCGGCGCGAGTCCCCGGACTCTTACACGACGCCGGCGTGGCTCGAGTACGACGGGAAGACGGAGCTCGTCGTCACTGGCGGGGATGCGGTCACCGGGCACGATCCCGACACCGGCCGAGAGCTCTGGCGCGCAAACGTCCTCAATCCCGAAGACGACGGCGCCTACCGGATCGTCGCTTCGCCCACGATCATGGGTGACCTGATCATCGCGCCGAGTCGGGTGAAGCCCATGGTCGCGATCCGGCCGGGCGGCAGCGGTGACATCGGCGGGACGCACGTCGCCTGGGAGTTCGATCGTGGCCCCGACGTGCCGACGCCGGTGAGCGACGGCGAGTACATTTACGTCGTGACCGACCGCGGCGTAGCCTTTTGTCTGAGGCTCACCACGGGCGAAGTCGTCTACGGCCCCAAGCGTCTGCCCAGCGGCACCTATACCTCGTCGCCCATCCTGGCGGACGGAAAGATCTACGTCTCGACCGAGGAGGAAGGAATGTGGACCGTGTACCGCGCGGGGCCGGAGTTCGAGATCCTTTCGTCGAACTCGTTCGACGACGGCTGCACGCCGTACTGCCTCAGCACGGTCGCGGTGTCTCAGGGCCAGCTGTTCATTCGCTCGAGCAGTAATCTCTGGGTCGTCGGCGAACGTAGACAG